>NZ_RZRK01000671.1:0-3411 GCF_003997835.1 Mesorhizobium sp. M7A.F.Ca.CA.004.12.1.1 | reverse complement strand
GTATTGGGATCAATGTCGAGGCGGCCATGGAAGATGCCCACCATGGCGATCGTGCCGCCGGGATCGACAACGCCAAGCAACTGGTTGAGCGCCGCGACGCTGCCGGTCGCCTCAATGGCCGCGAGCAGCGGGGCATTGGCGGTTGCGGCGGCAACGGCATCTCGGTTCAGATCGACGATCCTGGCACCCGTCACCTGCGACACGCGGGCGCAGCGGGCCTGGTTGCGGTCGGTTACGAGCACGGTGCCCGCAAAAGTTCGAGACAGCAGCAGCGCGGCAAGACCGCCGATCGGCCCGCAGCCGACGACCAGCACGGAGCCGGCCGTTTTCGGCAGGCGCCGCACCGCGTGCAGCGCCACCGCCAGCGGCTCGGCCATCGCCGCGACCCGCTCGTCGAGCCCGGCATCGATGATATGCAAAAGCCGCGCGGGCAGCACCGCCTGTTCGGCAAACCCGCCGTCGCAGATTTCTCCCACAAAGCCCAGCGACACACAGAGATGCCGCCTGCCGCCATGACATTGCGCGCAGTCTCCGCACCAGAAACGGGAATCGGCGACCACCCTGTCGCCGACGGCGAAGGCGTCCACGCCCGCGCCGATGGCAGTCACCGTGCCGGTCAACTCATGGCCGGCCGTCGAAGGCGACCGGCTTATCCACTGTCCCGTGCGGAAATTGTGCAGGTCCGAACCGCAAATGCCGGCGGCGTCGACCCTGAGCTTCACCCAGCCCGCATCCGGCACGCCCGGCGTGGCGATGTCCTCGATGCGCAAGTCACCAGGTCCATACAGTCGTGCGGCCTTCATCACGATCGCTTCCGCTCAACCGGCGAGATAGCGGTCGCGGATTTCCGAGACCGCGTTCTCATGCGAGCTGAAGCCCTCGTAGCGGGCGAGCCTGCGGGCGTGCAGAGCGAGTTCCGGATAGGCCGCCGAGGTGACATAGCCGATCGACGAGCGCTTGACGAAATCCGTCACCGAAAGCGGGCCGTAAGTCCGCGCCCAACGGCTGGTCGGCAGCACCGCATTGGGGCCGAGAACGAAATTGGCCAGCGTCACCGGCGTGTGCGGACCCATCAGGATTTCGGCGGCCTCGGTGATGCGCCCGAGATGCGCGAATGGCTCCTTCGACAGGATCTCGAGATGTTCGGGCGCATAGTCGTTGATGAAGCGGTAGCTGTCCTCCAGCGACGCCGTCAGCACGATGCCGCCGCGCTTGCCGGTCAGCACCGCGCGCGAAAACTCGACACGCTGCTCGGTCATCCGCGACCAATGCTCGGGAAGTGCAGCAAGCGCTGCTTCTGCAACCTTGCGGCTGTGCGTCACCAGATAGGCCGAGGAATCCGGCCCGTGCTCGGCTTCGATCAACAGGTCGAGCGCGGCAAGGCCGCCGTCAACGCTGTCATCGGCAAAGATGATCGCTTCCGACGGGCCGGCCGGAAGGCCTGTGTTGATGACCGACGACAGCACGCTCTTGGCCGCCACCACCCACGGGCTGCCGGGGCCGACGATCTTGAGCGCGGGCTTCACCGTCTCGGTGCCGTAAGCGACGGCGGCAACTGCCTGGGCGCCGCCGCATTTGTAGACCGTGCCCACGCCGGCGAGACGCGCGGCGACGAGCGTTGCCGCATCCACCGAACCATCCGATGTCGGCGGCGTCACGATGGCGATCTGCGGCACGCCGGCAATCACCGCCGGCACCGACGTCATCATCGTCACCGATGGAAAGGCGCCCTTGCCGCGCGGCACGTAGAGCGCAACGGATGCGATCGGCGTGTACCTGTCGCCGGCGTAGGCGCCCGGCCGGACTTCCTTGAGCCACATCGTCTCCGGCTTCTGCTCCTCATGGAAATGCCTGATGTTGTCGATGCCGAACTGGATGCTCTCGACCACATCCTTTTCCACCTTGTCGAACGCCGCGTCGAACTCGGCTTCCGACACCTGCAGTTCGCCCTCGGCGACATTGGCCTTGTCGAGTTCCCTGGCGAAGCGGATCAAGGCGGCATCGCCTTCGTCCTTGACGGCCTGGATGATCGGCCGGACCTTCTCGACGAAGACCGTCAGATCGGCCTCGGCGCGCTTCAGCAGACTGGCGCGCTGGTCGGCATCGATGGATGACAAATCGTGGAAGCTGATGTCGGACATAACTGCTCGTCTCCTGGAACTCTTGGAACGCAATGACGGTTGGCCCGTGGATGGCCATAGTTCTGCGGGTCGACAGGCCGACCGGGGCAAGGATCAAAGCCGTCGAGAGGCTTCACCGGGCAAAAGTATATACATGTATGTATGATAGTCGCCAGCAATTTTTCCATCATCCGTCGAAACCACGGAGACAAACCTGCCTCGTCAGATCGAGGCGAGAAAGCCGCCATCGACCGGAATGGACTGGCCGGTTATGTAGGCAGCCGCATCCGAAGCGAGGAACACGGCGATGCCATGCAGGTCGTGGAGGTCGCCGAAACGACGCTGCGGGATTTTGGCCAGCATGGAGTGCTGCCATGCCTCGTTGCTGTAGAAAACGTCGGTCATCGCCGTCCTGAAATATCCCGGCGCGATGGCGTTGACCCTTATGCCAAGCTCCGCCCACTCCGCCGCAAGGGCGCGGGTCATGCCGAGCAGGCCCGACTTCGACGAGCCGTATGGCACCGCGGTGGGAATTCCGACTTCGGATGTCAGCGAGCACAGATTGATGATGGCACCAGGACGGCCGGCATCGCGCATCTGCCGCGCGGCGGCCTGGGCGCAGAAGAACGCTCCCTTGAGATTCGTGTCGACGATCCTGTCCCACAGCGCCTCGTCGACATCGAGCGAGGGCCGCACCTCCTCCACGCCGGCATTGTTGACGAGAATGTCGAGACCGCCAAGCAGGCTGGCAGCCTCTGCGGTGGCTGCGCGGCAGCGACCGACATCGGTGACGTCGAGGGCAACGGCATGCGCCACCCCGCCGGCGGCGCGGATGGCTGTCGTTGTGTCCTGTAATGACGCCAGGCTGCGCGCCGAGACCGCGACGTCGGCGCCGGCGGCACTCAGCGCTTCGGCGATGCTGCGCCCGATGCCTCGGCTTGCGCCGGTGACAAGCGCCTTCCTGCCGGAGAGATCGAAGAGAGAAGCGTTGCGCATGTGATCCTCCTTGCCGGCGTCGGTTTCCGCTTCAGCGTCGAGACTATCAGATCAAGTTACATATACAAGCATATACAAACTATTTCGACTACGGTACGGATGACGAAATCCACCGCAGAGGAGCCCACCCGTGTCGAAAGCCTCGGATATGGTCCGCACCGAAGTCAACCGTTTGTCGCCCTACAATTCCGGGCTCACCATTGACGAGGTCATGGAGCGATACGCACCGGCCAGGATCGCCAAACTGGGCTCCAACGAAACCCCGCTCGGGCCCAGCCCGACGCTAGCCACGACG
>NZ_RZRK01000670.1:0-3427 GCF_003997835.1 Mesorhizobium sp. M7A.F.Ca.CA.004.12.1.1 | reverse complement strand
GTCTGTGAAGTCCGCCAATCCCATCTCTCTTCCAGTCGCTCCCGGTTTGGCGCCCGGCGCCGGTCGTTTCGTCGAAATGCCGGTTAGGCCGCGAACTCGATTAACGATTGGTATCCAGAGAAGGTTAACCAAGCCTTTTCATGCAAGGGCGGCAAGCTGGCTTACGCTACGGAACGGCTTTTTGCCGGCATCGGAAATCGGGGTTGCCTTCCACCCCGCCAAATCATAAAAGCGATGGTGGATCACTGCAATCCTGGAACCGCCCTCCTCCGCAGCTTCTTGCTACAGGGTCAGACGTAAAGGCGGCTCCTTTCGCTTCAGGCGAAAAGGGTTCAGGTGATCGCGACGAATTTCGCAGGCGTGCTCCCGTGGCGGGGGAATCGCCTGCGTGAGGAAAACGGCCGGGTTTGTTCCCGTGCCGGCTCTGTAGGAGCAAACAAGCTGGTCCGGTTCATCCGGGCTTTGGTTCAAAAGGTTCTGTTGGTGACGATGGCTTCAAGCGCAATCATGGAAAGGTCCGCATCAAACCGCGCCATTATGGCTGCGGGCGGCACCGCCATGGCGCTCAAGCGGCGGCTGACGGACGTTCAAATATCCGGCACCCACACTCCAGACACGCAGCAGCAGGCTTTGCCTCGCAAGCTGCGGCTGACGGCTGCCGGGGGGAAACGAAATAATGCCCAACAAAATGCTGATAGACGCCTCCCACCCGGAGGAAACACGCGTTGTCGTCATACGCGGTAACCGTATTGAAGAATTCGACTTTGAATCCCAGGACAAGAAGCAGCTCAAAGGAAACATCTACCTAGCCCGCGTAACGCGCGTAGAGCCCTCCCTTCAGGCAGCCTTTGTCGAATATGGCGGCAACCGTCACGGTTTTCTCGCCTTCAGTGAAATTCACCCCGACTATTACCAGATTCCGGTCGCCGATCGTCAGGCACTGCTGCGCGCGGAAGCGCAGGAGGCTGAGGACGAAGAGAACGAGGACGGCGACGGCGATGATCGCCAGAGCCGCGATCGCGGACGGCGCGGCCGCAGGCGCGGCGGCAAGCCCCGCGACCGGGGCGAGCACAAGCGTGATGCTGCCGATTCCAGCGAGGCAAGCGACACTGCCGACGAGGCGGAAGAGGGCGCCGACGCTGGTTTCGAGGAGATCTCGCACACGTCCGAGATCATCGAACATGCGGCCGATGCGTCCGAACATGCCGATGCGTCCGAACATGGCGAGGATTCCGCCGAGCAGGACGAAGGCGAAACCCGCGAAGGCGGCCCGACGTCGATCGCCGCCTCGGTCGAGGCCGATGTGATTTCCGAAGCCGTTCCGCAGGCCGAACAAGGCAGCGAGGCGACCTCCGGAGACAATGATCGCGGCATGCTGGAAGAAGTGCAGTCCTCGCATCCGGACGATCACGAGGTCGAATCAGTCGGCGCCGAGGACGCGCTGGAAGAAGTGCGCAACCGCCGCAAGCCGGTGCGCCGCCAGTACAAGATCCAGGAAGTGATCAAGCGCCGGCAGATCCTCTTGGTGCAGGTCGTCAAGGAAGAGCGCGGCAACAAGGGTGCGGCACTGACCACCTATCTGTCGCTTGCCGGCCGCTATTCGGTGCTGATGCCGAACACGGCGCGTGGCGGCGGCATTTCGCGCAAGATCACCAGCGCGGTCGACCGCAAGCGGCTGAAGGAGGTCGTTGCCGATCTCGAAGTGCCGCAGGGCATGGGCGTGATCCTGCGCACCGCCGGCGAGAGCCGCACCAAGGCCGAGATCAAGCGCGATTACGAATATCTGATGCGGCTTTGGGAAAATGTCCGCAATCTCACCTTGCAGTCCACGGCCCCTGCCCTGGTCTACGAGGAAGGCAGCCTGATCAAGCGCTCGGTGCGCGACCTCTACAACAAGGATATCGACGAGATTCTTGTCTCCGGCGAGGAAGGCTATCGCGAGGCCAAGGACTTCATGCGCATGCTGATGCCGAGCCACGCCAAGGTGGTTCAGCCGTTCCGCGACACGACGCCGATCTTCGTGCGCAACGGCATCGAGGCACAGCTTGACCGCATGCTGCAGCCGCAGGTGACGCTGAAGAGCGGCGGCTACATCATCATCAACCAGACCGAGGCGCTGGTTGCCATCGATGTGAATTCGGGCCGCTCCACCAAGGAGCACTCGATCGAGGACACCGCGCTCCACACCAATCTGGAAGCGGCCGAGGAAGTCGCGCGTCAGCTCAGGCTGCGCGATCTCGCCGGCCTGATCGTCATCGACTTCATCGACATGGAGGAGAACCGCAACAACCGCTCCGTCGAGAAGCGGTTGAAGGATCACCTCAAGAACGATCGTGCGCGCATCCAGGTCGGCCGTATCTCGCATTTCGGCCTGATGGAGATGTCCCGCCAGCGCATCCGCGCCAGCGTGCTGGAATCGACCATGAAGCCCTGCCCGCATTGCGGCGGCACCGGCCATGTACGCTCCGATTCGTCGGTCGCGCTGATGGTGGTGCGGGCGATCGAGGAATTCCTGCTCAAGGATTCGCGCAGCCACATCACGGTGCGGACGCCGGCGGCGACCGCACTCTATGTGCTCAACCACAAGCGCGGCACGCTGGTCGAACTCGAAAGCCGCTTCGGGCTGACGATCACCGTCGAGGCCGACGATTCGGTGGGTTCGCAACACTATGCGATCTTCCGTGGCGCGCTGGCTGAAAAGCCGGAAGGCTTCGTCGAGGCGCGCAGCTTCCCGGCCTATGTCGAGTTGGAAGAGCCCGAGGACGAGATTGTCGTCGTCGAGGAAGACGATGAAGCACCGGTGCAGGCCGAACAGCCACGCCAGCAGCCTCAGCAACAACAGCCCCGGCCCGCTGCCGGTGGCGAAGAAGGCGAAGGCCGCGACCGCAAGCGCCGCAAGCGTCGGCGCCGGCGCGGCGGCAAGGATCGCGATCGCGAACATGGCGCCCCTGCGGACGGTGCTTCCGTCTCGGCTCCGGCCGGTGAGTTTTCGGACCCGGACTCGGCCGCCAGCGATGGCGACACGGAAGCGGACGACAACGCCCCTGTCGGTGTTGCTGAAACGTCTGAGACAGCTGAAGCTTCGGACGAAGGCCAGGGCAAAAAGCGCCGGCGCGGCAAGCGCGGCGGCAAGCGCAACCGTCGCGAAGACGGTGAAGGCGAGGCTGAGGCAAGTGCTGGCGAAACAGCAGACGCTTCTGAAGGCGAAGTCCGGGCAACCGAGGTGATCGCCAGCGAGCCGGTCGTTGCCGCACCAGCCGAAGAGCCGGTGGAGCTTGCCCCGGCAAATGACGACGCGCCGGCCACGGAGAAGCCGAAGAAGCCACGTCGCGCGGCCAAGCCAAAGAAGGCCGCGGCCGAAATTGTCGCCGATGAGCCGGCTGCGGAGGTGGAAGCACCGGTCGACACGCCGGTCACCGCATCCGAC
>NZ_RZRK01000066.1:0-13230 GCF_003997835.1 Mesorhizobium sp. M7A.F.Ca.CA.004.12.1.1 | reverse complement strand
GAGGTGCAGGCGGTGCGGCCTCTTCCTCACTCAGAACCTGGTCAGTCCTGGCCTTGATCTCATCGGCCGTCTGCTGGCTTATCAGCCCGTTGCTGACGGCGAAGCCAGCAACCAGAGCGACAAGGGCTGCAATGATTGCAGCTTTCACCTTCTTCGACATCCATAGGCGCCTTGTTCATGACACCCAACCCACGGCGAAGGGTGCCGCAACCTTGGCGAAGGGTCAATCCTTTTGGCTGCAGTCTCTGCTCACGTGCAACGAAATCAACTGGTTACAAACGAAAAACGCCGCCCATTGGGCGGCGTTTCGGCATTGCAGCGGGAAACTCAGATTACTTGATCTTGGTTTCCTTGAATTCGACGTGCTTCTTGGCGACCGGGTCGTACTTGCGGAACGACAGCTTGTCGGTCTTGGTGCGGCTGTTCTTGCTGGTCACGTAGAAGAAACCGGTGTCGGCGGTCGACAGAAGCTTGATCTTGATGTTTGCGGCTTTGGCCATGATATCAGTCCGTTTGTTCGTGGGGTTTTGGCCGCTGGAGCACGGGGAAACACCCGGACGCGGGAAACTTGGCGCGACACATAAAGAACGCGCCCGGAAAGTCAAGCCCGGCAAGCCTGGTGCGACCCGCCTGAGCCTGCTGGTGAACGGAAATCATGCGGTTTCTGTCGCCGGTGACGCAACCTTCTTCCAGTCTCCGGTCGTGTTCCACCAGCGATTCGGATTGGCGCGGTCGTCCAGTCCCTTGGAACGGCTGGCGAGAATCGGTTGAATGCGGATCACCGGTTCCTGGTAGGAATGGGCCTGGAAAATCGCCTCGACGACGCGGGCGGCCAGCACCTGATCGTCCGGCAGTTCGAAGGAAACCTCGACCGTGCCGGGCCGCCGCCGCAATTCGGTTTCGGCACCGGCGGCCGCACCGTCAAGCGGCCTGTAGCGTTCGATGCCGTGCGCCGACTGATAGGCATTGCGGTCATATTTGCCCATGGCCAGCGGCGCAATCGCCACCACAGCATCCATGATGCGGTCGACGTCGGCGGCCGGAGCCTGGAAGGTCACGAGCAGAAGCAGTGTCATTCGTAGCGATGTGGTTTCAAAGCCGCTGTCGATCATGGAAGTGTCCTCAAGTGTTTTGGGACACTCTTTTAGCCCTGTGCTCCTGACACGGTTCTGTCAGCAGCCTGCCACCGTGCGCGCCAAATGCAGGGCTGGCGGCAGTTGCGCTACAGCAGGATCTTGCGAACCAACCTGACGGCGACCAAAGCGATATAGGCGGCGAAGAACAGGCCGAGCGACCAGCCGAAGCCGGACGGGCCGAACGCATCCATGCCGATGCCGATCGCCTGCGGGCCGAGCACCATGCCGACACCGTAGCACAGCACGAAGGCGGCGTTGGCCGACGCCAGTTCATGGCCGGAAAGCTGCGAGCCGAGATGGGCAAGGCCGATCGTGTACATGGCAGCGACGACGCCGCCCCAGACGAACAGAAGCGCGGCCATCAAATGCCAATTCTGGGCGAAGAAGGGCATGAAGACGGTGCCGATAAGACCGACCGTGGCGCAGGCAATCAGCAGGTAGCGGCGATCGCTGACGCGATCGCTGATCATGCCGATCGGGATCTGCAACAACACATTGCCGAGGCCGATCATGGTCAGCAGAAGGGCCGCATCGGCCTCGGAATAGCCGATGCGGCTGCCATAGATCGGGAAGAGCGCAAAGCCGCCGGTTTCCACCGCGCCGAACACCAGCACGGCTGCGGTCGCCGACGGCACCAGCCAGATGTAGCGCAGGAAATTGCTGGTTTCGCCATCCGAGGCGATCGAGGGGCTCTCGTTGCGTGCTGCCAGCACGGGTATCGCCGCCAGCGTCACCAAGGCGATGATGACGCCGAACGGCCTGAAGCCGGAACTGCCGAGATGGGCGAACAGCCACGGTCCGGCGGCAAAGCCGAGCGACAGGACAGTGGCGTAAATGCCCAGCACAAGGCCGCGTCGGTGCGGCGGCGCCGAGGTGCTGATCCAGAATTCGGACAGGATGAACAGCACCGTCAGCGCGATGTGCAGCACGATGCGCAGTGGAAACCACATCCAGAAATCGGGTGCGAAATGAAAGCCGACAAAGGCCAGCGCGCCGGCGGCGATCATGGCGATCATGGTCCAGGCAACGCCGAACCGCATGGCGAGCGGAGTAGCCAGCGGCGCACCGGCGATCGAGGCGAGGCCGGCAACGGCGGTGTTGAGGCCGATCATCGAAGCCGAATGGCCGCGCGTTTCAAGGATGACGCTGAGCAGCGGCATGCCGAGGCCGATGGCGATGCCGACGACGCTGATCGACGAGATCGCCGCCACCATCGGCAGCCAGTGTACGCGTTCGTCGCCCTGTGGTTGGGTATCGACCGTCATGGGATGCTGAATACTCTGCCTGTTTGATCTAAGGAAAGTGCTGAGCGCTTTTCCGGGAAAACCGCGTCACACTTTTCCTGGAATTGCTCTAGAGAAGTTCGCGGGTGAAGCGTCTGCGGACAAGCCGGTAGAAGGGCACGGGTCCGCCTGGACGCAACAGTGGATCATGGGCGAGGCGCTTTTCCAGCTCGTCCAGGATCATTCGGGTGATGTCGGGTATGTCGGCTTCCCTGGCCTTGGCGAGCGGCAGCCAGACCAGTTCTTCGAGCTCGTTGGTGGGACTGCCACCGGGCAGTTCGACGGCGACGTCGTCACGCCAGGCGCTGAAAAAGCGGGTGTCGAAGCGGCGCACCCGGTTGGGCGGCGTGATGGCGCGCGCAACGAAGCGCAGCATGTCGAGAGAGGGTTGCACGCCGTGTTCGGCAAAGCCTTGCCAATCGGGCCTGGGGGTTGCGAAAGCACCCTTGCGGCCGATCAGCAGCCCGGCTTCCTCATAGGTTTCGCGGATGGCGGACAGGGCGATGGCGCGGGCTCGTGCGGCGCTTGTGCGGCCCGGTCCGGCGATCAGCCTGGCTTCCTGCTCCGGGTGCAATGCGGCGACGACCGGTATGCGGCTGTCGGCCGGATCGGTGCGGCCGCCGGGAAAGACGAACTTGCCCGGCATGAAGGCGTGGCCGGCATGACGGCGACCCATCAGAACCAGCACGTCATCGTCCTTGCGGTCGAGCAGGATGAGGGTTGCCGCGTCGCGCGGGCGAATTGGCCGGTCGCTATGAGCGATCATGCTCCGCTCGATCCTGTCGACTTCCGCCTTGGTCATACCGTCCATGCGCAGGACCTAGCGGAAACTTCTGGCAAGCGAAAGTGGCCTTTCACGGTCGGTATGTTGCGCCAGGCAGCATTCTTGGCTGCGGCCTAGGCTCCGGGATGCGGCTCGATCACGTCGTGCTCGCCGCCGAAGCCGTGCATATAGAAGGCCCATTGCAGTCCGATGACGGCACCCTTGATCGGCTGCAGCAACGCAACCGACAAAAGGATGGTCAGCGGAACCCAGATGGCGATGTGCTGCCATGTGGACAGCGTCGACGTGGCCTCAACGCCCATGAAGGCGCCCAGCACGACATGGCCGACGATGACGATGACCAGATAGGCGGGCAGGTCGTCGGCCCGGTGGTGATGCAATTCCTCGCCGCAGACACTGCATGTGTCGACGGTCTTGGTGAAAGCGCGAAACAGCTTGCCTTCGCCGCAATGCGGGCAGCGGCCGAGCAGGCCGCGCTTCATCGCCGTCCACAGCGGGCGCGCGGTCCGGCCCGAGTGATGTTCTCCGCCGAAAACCTGTTCTTCCATGGCTGTTGTCATCATCGTCTCCTGCCGCGCGAACCCGGTCGCGATTGCGACGCGCGGGCGCGGCCCTTGGCCTTGTGAAACGACCGCTTGGAGCCCGGCAGAGGCTTTGGGTCGGTCAACATCTCGAAGCGCATCGCCCCGGCCATCGGCGCCACCTCGAGGAGACGGACCTCGACGCGGTCCGCGAGTTGGTAGCCTTTGCCCGAGCGTTCTCCGAACAGGGAGCGGGCCGTTTCGTCGTATATATAGTAATCGCCGTTCAATGTTGACACCGGGATGAAACCATCCGCGCCGTACTGCGGCAATTGGACAAATAGTCCTGACTTGGTGACGCCGGAGATGCGGGCATCGAACCGGTCGTCGACGCGTTCGGCAAGGTAGGCGGCGATCAGACGGTCGACCGTGTCCCGCTCGGCCGCCATTGCGCGGCGTTCCGTGCCGGAGATCAGCACCGCGACATCTTCGAGCCGTACCGCTTCGTCCTGCGTCAGCCCGCCGGGACCCAATCCGAGTGCGGCAATAAGTCCGCGATGCACGATTAAATCGGCATAGCGGCGGATCGGCGAGGTGAAATGGGCGTAGCGGCGGAGGTTGAGACCGAAATGGCCGATGTTCTTTGGCGAGTATTCGGCTTGGCTCTGCGAGCGCAGAACCACTTCGTTGACCAGGCCTTCATTGTCGGCGCCGCGCACGCGCTCCAAAATGCCGTTGAACTGGCTTGGCTGCATCTGCGCGCCGCGCGCAAGTGACAGGCCCAATGTCTGCAGGAACTCGCGCAGCGATTCCTGTTTGGCCAGTGATGGCGCGTCATGGACGCGATAGACCAGTTCCTGTTTCTTCGCCTCGAGCGTTTCGGCCGCCGCGACATTGGCCTGGATCATGAATTCTTCGATGAGCTTATGGGCATCGAGCCGGTCCGGCACGATGACGCGATCGACGGTGCCGTCCGCCTTGAGCACGATCTTGCGCTCCGGCAGGTCGAGTTCGAGCGGCTGGCGGCCGTCGCGGCCGCGCTTGAGGATCGCATAGGCGTCCCACAGTGGCTTCAGCACGGTTTTGAGGATCGGACCTGTCTTGTCGTCCGGCGCGCCGTCGATTGCCGCCTGAGCCTGTTGGTAGGCGAGCTTTGCCGCCGACTTCATCATGACGCGATGGAAGGAGTGCCTGAGCTTGCGGCCCTCGGCTGAAAAAACCATGCGCACGGCGAGCGCCGGACGGTCCTGGCCCTCCCGCAGCGAGCAGAGATCGTTGGAGATGCGCTCGGGCAGCATCGGCACGACGCGATCCGGGAAATAGACCGAATTGCCGCGCTTCAATGCTTCGCGGTCGAGCGCCGTGCCGTAGCGCACATAGGCGGCGACGTCGGCGATTGCGACAGTGGCAACCACGCCGCCGGGGTTCTTCTCGTCGAGATCCGGCGTGGCGAAGACGGCGTCGTCATGGTCCTTGGCGTCGGCCGGATCGATGGTGATCAGCGGCAGGTCGCGCCAATCCTCGCGGTGATCCAGCGTCGCCGGCTTGACCGCTTCGGATTCTGCGATGACGTCGGCCGGGAAGATATGCGGAATGTCGTGCGCGTGGATGGCGATCATCGAGACCGCCTTTTCGCTGGTCAGAGAGCCCAGCACGTTGAGCACCTTGGCCCTCGGCAGCCCATAGCGGGAAGCCCGCGCCGGCTCGACCTCCACCAGGTCACCGTTCTTGGCGCCGTTCTGGAATTCCTTGTCGACGATCAGTTCGGGCTGGCGCCGTTCCACCGGCTCGATGCGGAAGGTGCCGTCCTGCAAGATGCGAAAGACACCGAGCACGGCATCGGTACGTTTTTCGAAAATCTTCACCACCCGCCCGGTGTAGGCGGGGCCGCCCAGGGCGACGTTCGTGTCGTCGGCCGGAAAGGTCTTGGCCAGCACGCGGTCGCCAATGCCGGGCGCCGGTCCACTGCCACTGCGCGACAGGCGGATGGAGACGATGGGCGGCGGCCCATTGGCCGTGTGTTCGGTAGGACGGGCCAAGAGCACGCCATCGGCATCGCGGTCGAAAATATCGAGGACCGTGACATGGGGCAGGGCACCGACGCGAGCCAGCCCCTTGCGCTCCTTGGTGAGGACGCCTTCGTCCTGCAAGTCGCGCAAAATATCCTTCAGCCAGATGCGGTCGTCGCCGCGCAGTGCGAACGCCTTGGCGATGTCGCGTTTGCCGGCGCGATCGGGATTTTCGGCGATGTAGCGCAGGATTTCGTCACGCGAGGGCCGGTAGTCGTCCTTGACCTTGGCTCTGGTGTCGGCGGTGCGCGGATCGCCGTGGGTTCTGCCGGTGATCTTGCGCGCCACGCTGTCCTATCCTTTTTTCTTCGCGGCCGGCTTCTTCGCAGCCGGCTTCTTGGCTGCCACTTTCTTGGTCGCCGGGGCCTTGGCCGCGGCTGCCTTTCGGAACGGCTTCTTGCCGCCGCCGCCCTTGGCCTCTTTCTCGGCAATCAATGCCAGCGCATCCTCGATCGTCACCGACTGCGGATCCTTGCCCTTGGGCAGCGTAGCATTGACCTTGCCGAAATTCACGTAAGGCCCGTATTTGCCGTCGCGCACGACGATCTTGCCGCCGCCATCGGGATGGTCGCCAAGCTCCTTCAGCGCTGCGGCAGTACCGCCATTGCGGCCGCCCTTGCCCTTCAGCTGCTTCTCGGCGATCACCGATACGGCGCGGTTGAGGCCGATCGAGAACACGTCCTCGATGCTTTCGAGATTGGCATAGGTGCCGTCATGCAGCACGAACGGGCCGTAGCGGCCGAGCCCGGCTGAGATCATCTTGGCGGTTTCCGGATGCTGGCCGACATCGCGCGGCAGCGACAGCAGCGCCAGCGCCTTTTCGTGGTCGATCGACTCGGCCGTCCAGCCCTTGGGCAGGCTGGAACGCTTGGCCTCCTTGCCGTCGCCACGCTGCAGATAGGGGCCGAAGCGACCGCTGCGCAGCGTGATTTCCTCTGACGTGTAGGGGTCCTTGCCGATGACCTTGGTGCCGTCCTCGCCGCCGCCATTTTCGCCATTGGGATTGGCGGCATCGCCGAGCTGGCGGGTGAAGGAGCATTCCGGATAGTTCGAGCAGCCGACAAAGGCGCCGAACTTGCCGAGCTTCAGCGACAGATTGCCGGTGCCGCATTTCGGGCAGATGCGCGGATTGGAGCCGTCCTCCCGCGTCGGGAACACCAGCGGCGCCAGTTCCTCATTGAGCGCGTCGAGCACGTCGGTGACGCGCAGTTCCTTGATGTCGGCGACGGCGCCGGAAAAATCCTTCCAGAAATCGCGCAGCACGTCCTTCCAGGCGAGCTTGCCGTCGGAAATCTCGTCGAGCTTTTCCTCGAGGGACGCGGTGAAGTCGTATTCGACATAACGCTTGAAGAAGCTTTCAAGAAAGGCCGACAGCAGCCGGCCCTTGGCCTGCGGCACCAGCCGGCGCTTGTCGATGGTGACGTAGTCACGGTCCTCGAGCGTCTTCAGGATCGCCGTGTACGTGGAGGGCCGGCCGATGCCGAGTTCTTCCAGCTTCTTGATCAGCGAGGCTTCGGAATAGCGCGGCGGCGGCTCGGTGGTGTGCTGGGTCGCGTTGATCGCCTGGCGCGCTAGCTGCTCGCCGGCGCGGATCTCGGGCAGGCGGCGATTTTCCTCGTCTTCCGCATCGTCGTCCTTCTGGTCGGTGTAGGCGGCGATGAAACCGTCGAACCGAACGACCGAACCGATGGCACGCAGCTCTGCGGTGCGCGATCCGTTGACCGCTTCGATCTCGGCGGTGGTGCGCTCGATCTCGGCTGGCTGCATCTGGCTGGCGATGGCGCGCTTCCAGATCAGCTCATAGAGTCGCATCTGGTCGGAATCGAGATATTGCCTGACCGATGCCGGGGTGCGCATGAAATCCGTCGGGCGGATCGCTTCGTGCGCTTCCTGGGCGTTCTTGGCCTTGGCGGTATACTGGCGCGGCTTTTCCGGCAGGTATTTTGCGCCGAATTCCTTGGCAATGGCGTCGCGTGCGGCGTCGATCGCCTCGGGTGCCATCTGCACGCCGTCGGTTCGCATATAGGTGATGAGACCTGTGGTCTCGCCGCCGATCTCCATGCCTTCATAGAGCCGTTGCGCCACCTGCATGGTGCGGCTGGCCGAGAAGCCCAGGCCCGATGAGGCGGCCTGCTGCAGCGTCGAAGTGGTGAAGGGCGGGCCGGGATTGCGCTTGGTCGGCTTGGCTTCGACCGACACCGCCTTGAAGGTCGCGCCTTCGAGCATCGACTTGATGTCGTCGGCCTGCGCCTTGTTGGAAATGTCGAGCTTTTGCAGCTTCTTGCGATCGAAGGCAGTCAGCCGCGCTTCGAAATTCTCGTTGCGCGGCGTGCCCAGCAGTGCAGCGATCTGCCAGTATTCCTCGCGGAGGAAGCGCTCTATTTCGGATTCGCGGTCGCAGACGAGACGCAGCGCAACCGACTGGACGCGGCCGGCCGAGCGGGCGCCCGGCAGCTTGCGCCACAGCACCGGCGACAGCGTGAAGCCGACGAGATAATCCAGCGCCCGGCGGGCGAGATAGGCATCGACCAGCGGCGCATCGATCTGGCGCGGATTGGCCATCGCCTCCAGCACCGACGATTTGGTGATGGCGTTGAAGACGACGCGGCTGACCGGCTTGTCCTTCAGCGCGCGCTTCTGCTTCAGCACCTCCAGCACATGCCAGGAGATGGCTTCACCTTCGCGATCCGGGTCGGTGGCGAGGATCAGGCCATCGGCATCCTTGACCGCCTTGGCGATGTCGGCGAGTCGCTTGCCCGAGGCGGTGTCGACCGCCCAGGACATGGCGAAATCCTCATCCGGACGCACCGAGCCGTCCTTGGCCGGCAAATCCCTGATATGGCCGAACGAGGCCAGAACCTTGTAGTTCTTGCCGAGATATTTGTTGATTGTCTTCGCCTTGGCCGGCGATTCGACGACGACGACGTCCATGAGGTCTCATATCAGCTGTGGTGCGGCAGAAGAATTCCGCTGCGCGCGACGAAATCTCGTTCTATTTGTCGCTCACATGGCCGCGCTTTTGCATCCGGTCAAGGGGAAGCGCCCAAATTGCGGGCCGGCCCGCGGCAATACACTCTTAGAGTGTATGGAGAAAATCACAGAATTTGGGAAAGGGAGATGGTGGTCTCAAGTCAGCGGAAACGACTGGTTTTCATTTTCGCCGAGTCGCGGAAAGCTGCTGGAGCAGTGGCATCGGGGCGACGCCAGTGGCAAATTGATCGACGCTGGCCGCCGGCTGCATAGAGCGATGCCTGGCGACCAGCCTTGTTCCGCCATCAGGCGTGAATGTATTGAGTATCTTAGTCGGCCTTGACGATATGCCAGACTTCGCCGACGCCGTCGCCGGTCACATCGCCGGGCTTCTCGTCCTTGATGAAGGTGTAGACCGGCTTGCCGTCATAGGCCCACATCTTGGTGCCGTCGGTGCGGTCGACAACGGTCCATTCGTCGTCCGCCTTGGCGCCGGCTTCGGCTTTCAGCGGCGGCCAGTTGGTGGCGCATTTGTCGTAGCAATTGCTCTTGCCCTTCTCGTCCTTGTCATAGGTGTAGAGCGTCATGCCATTGGCGTCGGTGTAGATCTTGGTGCCATTGACCTCGGCTTCCTTCCACGCGTCGGCGGCGAAGGATGCGGCGGTGCTGAGCAGAAGCGCTGCCAGTCCTGCGGTTATGGTTTTCATGGAAATCTCCCTGACTGGTATCTGGAGACGCGCGGGAAATCGCGGCCTCGCTGTGTCAACGCCCAGGGGCTGCCGTTTCTTCCCCGGCAAGCATGATCTTGCCAACACAATGGTGATTGGTGGACAAGGCTGCGCGTCGCTATATCAGCGGCACGACAGTGGAGTTCCTGGAAATGGCATTGGACATCGGCTATGTCAGCGCGGTCGGGGCGGGAGCCATCTCGTTCCTGTCGCCTTGCGTGCTGCCGCTGGTGCCGCCCTATCTCTGCTATATGGCCGGCGTGTCGGTCGACGATTTCCGTGGCAATGCGGGAACTACGGCGAGGGAAGGCGCGCGCGGCGCGCTGCTTTATTCCTCGATCGCCTTCGTGCTCGGCTTCTCGACCGTCTTTGTCGCGCTTGGCGCCGGGGCCTCGACCATCGGCCGGCTGCTGCGTATCTGGCAGGAGCCGCTGGCGATGGGCGCCGGTGTGCTGATCATCCTCATGGGCCTGAATTTCCTCGGTATCCTGCGCATTCCGCTGCTTTCACGCGAGGCGCGCTTCCAGTCGCAGGGCAAGCCGGCAAGCGCCGTCGCCGCCTATGTCATGGGGTTGGCCTTCGCCTTCGGCTGGACGCCCTGCATCGGTCCGGTGCTCGGTCCGATCCTGACGCTGGCCGGCGGCCGCGAGACGGTGGGCGAGGGCGCGCTGCTGCTCGCCGCCTATTCGCTCGGGCTGGGTATCCCGTTCCTGATCGCCGCCCTGTTTTCCGGCGCCTTCATGCGCTTCCTTGGCAAATTCCGCGTCCATCTCGGCCGCGTCGAAAAAGCGATCGGCGCGCTGCTGGTGGTCGCCGGCGTGTTTTTCCTCACCGGCGGCGTGCAGACGGTGTCTTACTGGCTGCTGGAAAATTTCCCGGTGCTGGGGCGGCTGGGGTAGGTCGCGTCGGCGGAACGATGCACGGCAGCCCGCATTTGCAGTACCGTTGATCAACACTTTTTCGAGCCGGGAGGCGAGAATGGTAGCCAAGGCGGATGTGCGAAAATTCTTCAAGGTCTATGAGAAAATCTACAATGACGCGATCGCCGACACCGTCGATCTCAACGACGTCGCGGACATGTATTCGGCCGGTTTTGTCTCGGTGACGCCGGCAGCGGTCATGGTTGGCGAGAATGGCGAGCAGTTGAAGGCCATCATGACAAAGGGTTTTGGCCTATCGTGCCCTCGGCAGCAAGAGGATGACCTGCAAGGAGGTCTCTGTGACACCTGTCGACCAGGACCATTGCGTGGCTGAGGTAAACTGGGCCGGTGACTATGAACGCAAGGATGGGAGTCCCGTGACCATCGACTTTGCGGTCAACTATCTCGTCGAAAAGCGCGACGGCAAGCTGAAGGTGTTTGGCTGGATATCAGGTGACGAGCAGGCGGAATTCAGGAAACACGGCCTGTTGTAGGTGTGCTGACTGCCGAATTCCGTTTTAAGACCCGCTGATTAAGAGTCAGCTGCTCCGCCATCTCACCGAAATTTAACCGCATTGGTGAAGCAAGGCGCCACTGCTAGCATGCTTTGATTCCCAACCCTTTTCATATGGTTGTCCCTTCCATGAGCCAGAGATCCTGCCTGTCCGTCATTCTCGCCGCCGGCGAAGGCACGCGCATGAAGAGCGTGCTGCCGAAGGTGCTGCACCAGATCGCCGGCCTGCCGATGGTCGCCCATGTGGTGAAGGCAGCCGAAGCCGCCGGCGCCGGCAGCCAGGCGCTGGTGATCGGCCATGGCGCCGACGAGATGCGCAAGGCTGCGGCAAAGTTCGCGCCGAAGGCCGAGACTTTCGTGCAGGAGAAGCGCCTTGGCACCGCGCACGCCGTGCTGGCCGCACGCGATGCGATATCAAAGGGTTATGACGACGTCCTGGTGATGTTTGGCGACACGCCGCTGATCGACGCCGATGCGCTGACCGTGGCGCGGCTGAAGTTGGCCGAGGGCGCCGCCGTCGTCGTGATCGGCTTCCGCCCGCCCAGCCCGACCGGCTATGGCAGGCTGATCGAGAAGGACGGCAAATTGGTGGCCATCCGCGAGGAGAAGGACTGTTCCGAGGAGGAAAGAAAGATCGGCTTCTGCAATGCCGGCATGATGGCGGTGGCCGGCGCCCACGTGCTGACGCTGCTCGATCAGGTTGGCAATAAGAATGCCAAAGGCGAATATTATCTCACCGACATTGTCGAGATCGCCAGTGCGCGAGGCCTCGATGTCGTCGCCACCGAAGCCAGCTTCGAAAGCGCACTCGGTATCAACAACCGCGCCGAACTTGCGCAAGCCGAGGGCATATGGCAGGCGCGCCGGCGGCATGAAGCGATGCTGTCGGGCGTGACGCTGATCGCGCCGGAGACCGTGTATTTCTCGCACGACACCGAGATCGGCACTGACACGATCGTCGAGCCCAATGTCTGGTTCGGTCCGGGTGTGAAGATTGCGACGGGCGCCAAGATACATGCGTTCAGCCACATCGAAGGCGCCACCATTGCGTCCAATTGCGATGTCGGGCCATACGCGCGACTGCGGCCGGGTGCTGATCTCCGGGACAAGGCCAAGGTCGGCAATTTCTGCGAGGTCAAGCAGGCGGTTATCGAAGAGGGCGCCAAGGTCAACCATTTGACCTATATCGGCGATGCCCGCGTCGGCGCGGGAGCCAATATCGGCGCCGGCACCATCACCTGCAATTATGACGGCTATTCGAAATTCTTCACGGACATCGGCGAGGGCGCGTTCATTGGCTCTAATTCGTCGCTGGTGGCACCTGTCACCATCGGCAAGGGCGGCTACATTGCCTCGGGCAGCGTGATCACCGAAAGCGTGCCCGACGATGCGCTGGCCTTCGGCCGTGCTCGCCAGAAGACGATCCCGGGCAAGGGCAAGGAATTGCGCGAACGCTTTGCTTCGGCCGCGGCTGCGAAGAAAAAGTAAGACCAGCCCGCAAAAAACCGAACGATTGCAGTAACCGGATTGCAAGAGCGGTCTGTCATGGTGCATCGACAAGAATGAGCGTTCCGTTACACGGGACGAAATGCAATGTGACTTTCGCGGCAGGCCGGCCATCCCTAAATAGCGCTGGTTTTCCACGGGGACTCGGGGGCTGTCTGCATGTGCGGTATCGTTGGAATCGTCGGCCACTCGCAGGTTGCGCCGCTCATCGTCGACGCGCTGAAGCGGTTGGAATATCGCGGCTATGACTCGGCCGGCGTCGCCACCATCGAGCACGGCCAGCTTGCTCGCCGCCGCGCCGAAGGCAAGCTGATCAACCTCGAGCGCCGGCTCAAGGACGAGCCGCTCGACGGTACGATCGGCATCGGTCACACACGCTGGGCGACACACGGCGTGCCCAACGAGACCAATGCGCATCCGCATTTTTCCGACGGTGTCGCCATCGTCCATAACGGCATCATCGAGAATTTCGCCGAATTGCGCGAAGAACTGATCCGCGATGGCTATTCTTTCTCCTCGCAGACCGACACCGAGGTCGTCGCCCATCTGGTGGCGCGCGAACTCGCCAAAGGCCTGAAGCCGGTCGAGGCCGCGCACCAGGCGCTGAAGCGGCTGGAAGGCGCCTTTGCGCTGGCAATCATGTTCAAGGGCGACGAGGACCTGATCGTCGGCGCGCGCAATGGTCCGCCTTTGGCTGTCGGCCATGGCGATGGCGAGATGTTTTTGGGCTCCGACGCCATCGCGCTCGCACCGTTCACCAATTCGATCACCTATCTCGAAGATGGCGACTGGGCGGTGG
>NZ_RZRK01000669.1:0-3446 GCF_003997835.1 Mesorhizobium sp. M7A.F.Ca.CA.004.12.1.1 | reverse complement strand
GGCGCAACGGCTGGCACCTTCTCCCTGGCGCGCCCCGCGGCAACAAAAGCAGCAGCCGGCGGCAGTGGCCCTTGCGTGGCGTGGCCGGCCAGCGGCTGGGAAGCAGGGCTTTTCACCGAAGCCGGCAATGCCAGGAGCGAAGGCGCGGAGGACGCCCCTTTGATCATGGATTGCGCAACGGCTTGCTCTGCTGGGCGAGTCGCGGCGTGTTCGACAACACGCTCGTGCTGCGGACGATGCTTCCTGGCCTCATAGTCCGGCGTGCGTGTAAAACGCACGTTGGGTGCAAGGAAGAAATATTCCTGCCAGGCAGGGCTCTCGATATCGCCGATTTTCGAAAGCGTGTCGTCCGAGCCACCCCGCGGCTCCATATAGGGCCGCTTGTTGCCACCGAGATCGACCACCGGCGCTGAATAGCCGGCCTGGCGTGTGGCGGGCTGCCGGCCGCCCGGCTCCTTGCGAGCCGGACGATCAAGGTCGCCTGCCGCAGAAGAACCTCGCTGACCACCCCTGTCGCCGATGCTCTCGGAGCGCTTCCCCTCGGGATCATCAGGCGATGCGGCCGTCGATAAATTGACCCGGGAAAAACGCTTGGCTTCCATTCTCAAGACTCACTCTGAAATGTCTGCCGAGCAATAGGGAGCGAGTGGTTAACAGTTGCTTCCCGGATGGATCGCCGACCATCCTGGGCACCAAAATCTTCGTGGTAATCGGCGAGCGACACGGCACGATCGTCGTCTCGCCGCATCCACGCCGGTGGCGCGATCTACTCGCCGTGCCGCAGCAGCTCGATGGGTATCTTCGGACAATCCCTGTTCGGAATCTGGCTCTGTTCGAGAATCTGGTCATGATCCCGCGATCACCCCATCATGCCTGGGGCGCCGGACCGTTTCCGTGAAGCGATGAGGTGCGCTAGCCGGTCTTGCCGTGCCGGACAAGGTCCTGGGCAATGGACAGCTGCAGCGCTTCCGCCAACTCTCGCGCAGCGCGATTCTCGGCGTCGATCTGCGCCCGGTATGCGGCGAATTCCTGACGCGGCCTGTCGAAGGACGAGGTGATCGAACGCTTGCCGGATGCGATCACCACGCCGGTCTTCGCATCGGCCAGCGTATAGCTGCCGGTCAGCGTCACGGAACCGGCGGTCGGTTCGTCTTCATCCGTTCCGACCTGCACGAGTGCCGCGGACTCGACCGCTTCGGTCACGCCGAGATTGAGCGAATAGACCGGCGAGGCCGGCTCGCCGGCGCCTCGTCCAAACCCGAAAATCAGATTGTTGCGCACCTGTTGGCCGTAACGCGTATTGACCGGCTTGATGCCGATCAACGCCAGTTCGGCACTGGCACTGGCCTGCGAACCCGACAGTGGCGCGCTCGAATAGAGCGGCCGCACCGTGCAGGCCGAGACAAGCGCGAGCGAACCTATCAGGCCGGCAAGCGCAATGCGGCGCAGCAAATGGTTCAACTCTGTCTTTTCCCGATCAGGCAACGACATTGACGATCCTCTGCGGCACGATGATCACCTTGCGCGGAGCCTTACCTTCAAGTGCTTTCTGCACGAAGTCGAGAGCCAATACCGCTTTTTCGACCGCACCTTGGTCCGCGTCGCGGGCAATTGTCAAATCCCCCCGCTTCTTGCCGTTGACCTGTACCGGATAGGTGACTTCGTTGTCGACCACCAGCGCCGGATCGAAGACCGGCCAGGGCCGTTCGGCAACGAGATCGGTGCCGCCAAGCGTTGCCCAGCACTCCTCGGCCAGATGCGGCATGATCGGCGCGATCAGATGCACGAGAATCTCCACCGCCTGCCGACAGGCGCCTTTCAGCGCTGCATCGGCCTTGCCTTCGGCCACCTCGTTGAGCGGCGTGGTCAGCGCGTTGGCCAGTTCGTAGATGCGGGCGATGGCGCGGTTGAAAGCGAGCTTCTCGATATCCTCTCCGACCGCCTTCAGGATCTTGTGCGCGGCCTTGGAAACCACCGCGGCCTCGCCGCTGCTGGCCGCTAAGGGCTTGATGCCGGCCAGTGTTTCGGCCGCCGTCGACACCAGGCGCCAGATGCGCTGGATGAAGCGATGCGCACCGGCAGCGCCATCGTCGGTCCACTCGACATCGCGCTCGGGAGGAGAATCGGACAGCATGAACCAGCGCGCCGTATCGGCGCCGTAGCCATCGGTGATGTCTTCCGGGCTCACCGTGTTCTTTTTCGATTTCGACATCTTTTCCAGCGGGCCGATGGTGACGGCCTCGCCGGTGGCGATGTCGATGGCGCTGCGCTTGCCGTCGACGTCCTCCAGCCGAACTTCGGTGGGCGCCAGCCAGCGGCCATTCGATGCCGAGCCGACGCGATAGGTTTCGTGCACCACCATGCCTTGCGTGAACAGGCCCTTGAACGGCTCGGCCAGATCGACATGGCCGGCCTCGCGCATGGCGCGGGTGAAGAAGCGCGAATAGAGCAGATGCAGGATCGCGTGCTCGATCCCGCCAATATACTGGTCGACCGGCAGCCATTCGTTGGCCGCCTTGGGATCGGTCGGTTCATGCGCCCACGGCGCGGTGAAGCGGGCAAAGTACCACGACGAATCGACGAACGTGTCCATCGTGTCGGTTTCGCGCCGCGCATCCCTGCCGCATTGCGGACATTTCACATGGCGCCATGTCGGATGCCGGTCGAGCGGATTGCCCGGGCGATCGAAATCGACATCGTCGGGCAGCTTCACCGGCAGGTCCACCTTCGGCACCGGCACCACGCCGCAAGCCTCGCAATGGATCATCGGGATCGGGCAGCCCCAGTAGCGCTGGCGCGAAATGCCCCAGTCGCGCAGGCGGAAATTCACCTTGCGCTCGGCCATCGGCCGGTTGCCGATGGTCTTCTGCTCCAGCAGTTTGGTGACTTCGTCGAAAGCCTGATCCGGCTTCATGCCGTCGAGAAAGCGCGAATTGATCATCACGCCGTCATCGACATAGGCTTCGTCGATGATCTGGAACGTCGCCGGATTCTCGCCTTCCGGCATCACCACCGGAATCACCGGCAGGCCGTATTTGTTGGCGAAGTCGAGGTCGCGCTGGTCGCCGGACGGACAGCCGAAAATGGCGCCGGTGCCGTATTCCATCAAAACGAAATTGGCGACATAGACCGGCAGCGTCCAGTTGTCGTCAAACGGATGGACGACGCGGAGGCCGGTGTCGAAACCCTTCTTCTCAGCTGTCTCCAGCGCCGCCACCGAGGTGCCCATATGGCCGATATCCTCAATGAACTTCGCCAGCGCCGGATTGTGCGCAGCGGCCTTCTTGGCCAACGGATGATCGGCGGCGACAGCCATGAAGGAAGCGCCGAAGATGGTGTCGGGCCTTGTCGTATAGACTTCCAGCTCATGCTCGCCACCAGAGGCGTCGGCCAGAGGCCAACGGATCAGCAGGCCTTCCGAGCGGCCGATCCAGTTCTGCTGCATC
>NZ_RZRK01000668.1:0-3450 GCF_003997835.1 Mesorhizobium sp. M7A.F.Ca.CA.004.12.1.1 | reverse complement strand
AGCCTGGGCGCAGGCAAGACAGGCAAGCAGGCGAAGAGCATCAAGCATGGCCGTCGCCAGGGTTGTTCTCCCGAAGAGCTTCCCTCGCGATCGCGGCAAAATAAAGCTCTGCTTCCCTCGCTCGGATATCAGCTCATTTCTTGCGGCGGGCGGCGACTGGCGGCGGTTCTATCGCGCCGGCCCTGACGCGGGCGGGCTTCAGGGCTGGCGCACCGGAATCCTTGACGATCGTCAACGCGCGCGGGAAGAAGTGGTTGTTGTGCTGGCCGCGCCCGATGTTGAGGATCGCTGTCCCCGGCAAACGCTTCTCGAGCATCGACAGCACGCGTCTTAGCGATGGGCCGTCGAACGCATCCAGCGCCTCATCGATGATCACCCATTTCGGCTGCCGCAACGCGAGCCTGGCGAAGGCCAGCGAGCGTTGTTCGTCATCGCCCAACTCATGGTCCCAACGCCCGGCACGGTCGAGCGATGAGGATAGCCGTCCCAGACCGACCTCGGCCAGCACCGCCGAAATGTCGGCATCGTTCGCCGGCGCGGGCCCGTTCGGGTGATCGAGGACTTCGCGCAACGTGCCGACCGGAAAATAAGGCACGCGCGGCACGAATATGGGGGTTTCTCCCGACGGCAGGCCGATCCGGCCGCTTCCCCATGGCCACAGGCCGGCAATGGCACGAAAGAACAGCGTCTTGCCCGCACCGGGGTCGCCGGTGATCATGACGCGCTCGCCGGGGCGGATTTCGACATGCGGATCGGCGAGTCTGGTGCAACCCTCCGGCGAGGTCACTTCGAGCTTCTCGAAAGTCAGGCTGCCATTGACGTTTTGGCCGAAGGCAATGCGCTTTTCCGTGTCATGCAGCGCATCGGTTTCATCGAGCGCGATGCGGAAATCGGCCACGCGCATCAGCGTGGCGCGCCAATCGGCGATGCTGCCGATGTTGTTGATGAACCAGCGCAAGGAAGAGTGGACCTGGTTGAAGGCGCCGACCGCCATCATCAGCCCGCCAAAGCTGATATCACCTGAGAAATAGACCGGCGAAGCGACCAGTATGGGCGCCACGACGGTGATCCAGCCATAGGTGTCGGTCACCCAGGACAGGTTGATCTGGGCGGTGTAGATGCGCCGCATGGCGCCCAGCACCGTGCCGAGATCGAGTTCGAGCCGCCGCCTTGCGTCGGCCTCGCCGTGATACAACGCAATGGCATCGACGTTCTCGTTGACGCGCACCATCGAGGAGCGCAGCTCGGCTTCGCGTGTATAGCGGTCGCTGTTCAGGCGGATGAGCGGGCGCCCGACCAGCCAGCTCAGCCAGGAGGCGATGCCGGCGTAAAGGATAGCGGCCCAGACCATGTAGCCCGGTATGGCCAGCGAGGTCCCGCCGATGTGGAACACGAAGCCCGAGGACAGCTCCCACAGCACCCCGACGAAGGACACGAGCAGAATGCACGACTGCAGCAGCCCGACGCCGAGATCGGTTGACAGGTCGGACAGATGCGCGGCGTCCTGCTGCATGCGCTGGTCGGGATTGACGCCGATGGCGCCGGCATTGGCCAACCGGAAGGCGCGCGCCGGCCGCATCCACTGATCGATCAGATCCAGCGTCAGCGCCTCGCGCAGTTTGAGCCTGATCATCTGGTTGAGCCAGGTCTGGCCGATATTGAGCACCAGCAGCCCGCCGGCGATCATCGCGAAGACGAGGAGCTGGTGCAGGAAGGCCGCCATGTCGCGGCGCGAAAGCGCATCGTAGAAAGGCTGGTTCCAGCGGTTGAGCAGAACCTGGCCGATCGACGTTGCGATGATCACGGCCATGATGCCGACCGATGTCCACAGCAACCATTTGCGAACCGGCGATCGCGCCAGTGCCCGCCGGATCGTCGCCACCTGATCGCGCAGGCTGCTGGCTTCAACCGCCACGGCAACCGGATGAACGGCGGCGGCATTGTCCGGTTGATCAGCCATGGCCGAGGTCCTTGCGTCAGTGCTGAAACCGGATGGAGAAACTTGACAGGCGTTTGTATGGGCTGCCGGATGGGCTGTCGGTCCGCTTGCGACAGATAGGCAGGGAAACGAGGTCAGGCACGTTTGCCGTGATCACGAAGCCGTCACCCGCGCAGCCGAGGGCTTGGCATCGGCTTTGCGACGGCCAAGCCGGGTGGCGCCATGCGGCGACAGCACCGGCACGAAGACGCGGCGCGAGGCGCGCTGGACGACGGGCACGCCTTGATAGAGCCGTTTCTGCGCCTCGACGACGATGACGCCGGAAAAGATCGGCCACAGCCGCCGGCCGGCGCGCTCCAGCACATTGTGGAAGCGCATCATGAAACGGCGCTTCGACGGCGGAAAGAACAGCGCATCGGACCAGGCGGCGGGCGTAAAATTGGCCTCGCGCAGCAATTCGGTGAGCTGGCCGCGCGAAAAGGGCCGGCCATTGCCGAATGGGGTGTGCTCGAAGCGCGCCCAGACACCGCGCCGGTTGGGCACGACGATGACCACCCGGCCAGCCGGCGACAGCACGCGCCAGATCTCGTTCAGCGTCTCACGCGGGTTCTCGACATGTTCGAGCGAATGGACGAGCAGCATGCGGTCGATGCAGGAATCGACCAGCGGCAGTTCCTCGTCGAAGACCAGTGCCGTCGCCGTCGGCCCTGTCGCCGGCCACACCACCGCGCCTTGCGTTGCCGGCATGAAGGCAAAGACCCGCTCGGCATCGGTGCCGAACCGCTCCAGCCAGGGCAAGGTGTAACCCAGACCAACCAGCCGCTCGTTGGGCACGACCGCCCATATCGACGACAACGCCATGGTGATCGAACGCTCGGCGAACCGGCCGAGCGTTGTCGAATAGAAGGAGCGAAGATCGACGATGTCGGAATGCATGGCAGGGATGTAGCCGTGATATCGGCGGGTTTCAACAAAAGGCCGCGACGACCCGACATTCCGAGATGTCATTCGACATCCGGGATGACATCCACGCGCCGGCGCCCTATGTCTGCGGCCATAAACGGAGAGATGCGATGCCGGTCGAAATCGAACAGTTCATGTGCCGCAGCGACAATTTCGGCGTGCTGGTGCATGATCCCAAAAGCGGCCAGACCGCGATCATCGACGCGCCCGAGGAAGCGCCTATCCTGGCAGCGATAAAGCGCACCGGCTGGACGCCGACGACGATCCTGACCACGCATCATCACATGGATCACGTCGAGGCCAATCTGGCGCTGAAGGAGCGCTTCAAGCTGCGCATCGTCGGCCCGGAAGCGGAAAAGGCCAAGATCCCCGGCATCGACGAGACCGTCGAAGACGGCTCGGTTCTCCATCTTGGCGATGAAAAGATCGAAGTCATCGCCACGCCCGGCCACACCGCCGGCCACGTTTCCTACTATTTGCCGGTTTCGGGTGTGGCGTTCACCGCCGACACGCTGTTTGCGCTGGGTTGCGGACGGCTGTTCGAATGC
>NZ_RZRK01000667.1:0-3457 GCF_003997835.1 Mesorhizobium sp. M7A.F.Ca.CA.004.12.1.1 | reverse complement strand
TGGAAGGCGATTTCGTCCTCCAGCGCCTTGGCGCACAGTTTCGCCAGCCGCGCTGGGTTGGTCTCATCGAACGGGTTGCGGAAGGTCCAGGGCGCGGGAATGTGGAAGACGCCGGGCAGCAGAGGCTCGTAGTTGCGACGGAAATTGGCGTTGCCGTTAACCGACGCGCCGCCGAAATGCGTGCCGTGATAGCCCTTCTTCAGGGCGAGGAATTTTGTCCGGTCGGCCTGGCCGCGGATCTTCCAGTATTGCCTGGCCAGCCGAAGTGCCGTTTCTACTGAATCCGAGCCGCCCGAGGTGAAGAAGGTCCGCACCATGCCTTCTGGCTCGAACCATTCGCAGAGTTCGTAGGCGAGTTCTATCGACGGCCCGGTCGAGGTGCCGCGAAAGCCGGAATAATAGGGCAGCGCCGAAAGCTGGTCGGCGATCGCCTGCTTGATCGGGTCGCAGCTGTAGCCGAGATTGACGTTCCACAGGCCGCCGACGGCGTCGAGCACGGTGTTGCCGGCGATGTCGGTGACCATCACACCCTCGCCTTTCATGATCACCTTTGGCGGGTTGGCCCGCGTCTCGGCCGGATGCGCCATCGGGTGCCAGATCGGCTTGGCGTTGGTTTCGGTGAGAAAATTGATGTCGCGCATAGAGGACTCCGCAAAAAAATCTCAGGCAACTGGGACGAGGCCGAAATGACCGAGGGCCTCGGCATAGGAATGAGCCGGGCGAGCGACGTCGAAATGGACCGTGCGCATGCCGGCAGCAGAGCCGCCATCGACATTGCGCTGCTGGTCGTCGACGAAGACGCAAGCGCCGGCAGGCAGGCCGAGCGCCTCGGTGACCAAGGCATAGGCGCGTGGATCGGGCTTGAGGATGCCGGTATAGGTGGCGTCGACGATGAGGTCGAACAGGCCGAGCAACGGCAGCCGCCGGCGGAAATCGGCGCCGTAGAACAGGTCGAGTTCGTTTGACAGGATCGCCAGCCGAAAACCCGCCGCATGCACCGTGCGAATGGCGCTGTCGGCCTCGGGCCGCACCACCTTTTCCGGCTCGGCGCCGCGCGCTCGTTGGACGAAGGTCTCCATCGCCTGCCAGTCCTCGCCGACCAGCCGACCGACCTCACTGGTGCGGGAGCGCCAGTAGTCGCGCTCGCTGATCTCGTCGGCCTGCATCGCGCGCCACAGCGGATCGCTGTCCGGATCGAACGGCCCGCGCCATTGCAGCGTTCCCGGCGCAAGGCCGAGCGCCTGTTCGGTCAAGGCATGCGTCTCGAACAGCGTCCGGGTGACGACGCCGCCGAAATCAAGGACAAGCGCCTGGGCGGGAACAGCGCTCACGCTGCCACTCCCTTGGCCGGCTTGCCGCGCGGGACGATGCCTTCCTCGACCCAGCGGTCGAATATCTCGAGCGCCTTGCCGACGAAGTCGTCGCTGTTGATGTGAGCGTCGATCTCGTGGAACTCGACCCCGGCGGGAATAGCCCTGCGCATTTCATCTGCGAAGGCCGCGAGAGCCTCGGGTTCATAGAGCGGCTCGCCCTGCACGTCCCATTCCTGGATGCCGCCGGTAGGCAGGATGAAGGCGGAGCGGCCTTTCGCGGCGCCGAGCTTGGCGGCGATGGTCCTGGCGACCTGCCGACGATCGTCGGCATCGACGGTGATCGACGCGATCAGCCTGTTGTGGGCATGAAAGGGCCGCGTCGAGAATTTAGCCGGCAAATCCTGCCAGGTCGGCAGATCGACCATGTCGACCGCCCCGGGTGCGGCGATCTGCGGAGTGCCGCGAGCGCCGGCATTCTCCAGCCGGTCGGTGCCGGAACTGACGACGGAGCCCGCGAGATGATTGGTAATTTCCTGCAGGCTGAAGTCGAACACCGCGCAAAAATGGTCCTGACCGGCAATCGATTCGAAGGCGCGGCCGCCCATTCCGGTGGTGTGGAAGACGGCAACGTCATAGCCGCGCTGTTCCAGCGCCGGCTTCAGCGTCTTCATGTAGCGCAGGCAGCTGCTGCCGAGCGAGGTCATGCCGATGGTCGGGCCGATTGCTGGAGCCGACATGCGGGCCTCCAGCACAATCCTGGCCGCGCCGACGACCGCACCACAGGCCTGTGACAGGACCAGCCTGCAGATCGAGTTGAGGCCGTACAGCCCGCCGGCCCAGAGGATCATCATCAGGTCGGGCGCGACGCGCTCGGGCGGGATGAGATGCGAATAGGCGATGGTCGAGACGACGAATTTCGGCACACCGAGCGGCAGGCAAAGCGCCACGTCGAGCGCCAGATCTGTCCCCATCGAACCGCCGATGGCGATGAAAGCGTCGATCTCGCCGTTTTGATGGAGCTTGCGCACCAGCTGCACCGCGCCGCCGGCCATCAGCGTCATGGCGGTGTTCTCATCACCGCTCGAGACGATCTCGGCGATCGTCACATCCACGGCCCGGGCCACGGCATGCTTGTCGTGGTCCGGGCTGTAGGGCGGGTCGCCCAGCACGCTGACATCCATCATCACGGCGCTGCCGCCTGACTGCTCGATGCACTGTTTCATGAACAGCAGCTCTTCGGCCTTTGTGTCGCCCGTGCCGATGACCAGGATGCGGGGCGCTGTCTCCGAGGGCATCAGGCCTGCCTCCTCAAGATTTGCAGGTTTTCGCCGTTGAGGCGCATGGAAATCTCCCGTGCCGCCTCCCTCACGGCAAGTCCCCGCTCCGTGATCGCGGCTGCCGTCGTTCTGGCCTTTGGCGCCGCCACCGCGATGGTGCCGAGCGCAAAGCCATCCGCCCCGCGGATTGCCGCCGCGACGCTGATCACACCTTCCTCATAGCCCTGGTCGCAGATCGAATAGCCGCGCTCGCGCGCCTCGCTCATGCATCTTGAGATGGCGGCCGGCTCGATCAGCGTATGGGCCGTGAAAGCGTCGAGGGAACCCGTCAGGCACGCCTTGACGGTCTCGTCGCGGGCGAAGGCCAAATAGGCGATGCCCGACGCGGTCGAATGCAGGGGCAACAACTGACCGATGTCGATGTTGACCCGGTTCGCCCATGCCGGATGCTCGACATGGACGGTGACCAGCCTGTCGACGCCGAATTCCGACAAATGCACGGTCTCGGCCGTCGATGCTGCCAGGTCCCGCACCAGCGGAACAGCTGTCTGCAGGAAAGGAAAGCGCGCTTCGCGGATGCGCGCCAGCCGCGACAGGCCGGCGCCGAGGCGATAGTGCCGCGTGCCGATATCCTGCTCGACAAAACCATGGCCGGCCAGCGCAACCAGCAGCCGCCGTGTCGTCGCCTTGTCGAAGCCCGAGCGGCGCGCCAGATCGGACAGGCCGAGCTCGGGCTCGTCGACGCTGAACAGCTCCAGAAGCGAGATCGCTTTTCCGACCGTACTCAAATTTGCCTCCCGGTTCGGGACAATCATTTAACGTGTGAATTAACTTGACAGGCATCGGCATTGTTTGCAAGTCTATATT
>NZ_RZRK01000666.1:0-3457 GCF_003997835.1 Mesorhizobium sp. M7A.F.Ca.CA.004.12.1.1 | reverse complement strand
GGATCTGGACCGTACTGGTCGACTTGGAAGCGATCGTCTGCAGGGCGACCTTGGCCGTGTTGCCAAGCCCCGGCACATTGGCCATGGCCGTGGCGATCTGGCCGACGGTCGCCTTCGATGCCAGCACATCCGAATACGACACGCCGGTCAGGTTCAGCTGTGTGGCAAGGCCGTCGACGAAGGAGAGCACGCTCACATCGGCGGAGAGCAGCGCGTTGTAGTCCATGACGCTGAGCGAGATGTTGCTGCCGAGAAGTCCGCCGAGAAGCGCGTTGAGGATACCGCCATCGAGGCTGGCGAGCCTCGATCCGACCGAGAACGTCGCCTGCGGCGTCATGCTGGCGATGGCTTGGGTGCCGATGACGGGAGTTGGGATCAGCGAACTCGCGAAATAGCGGGCCGGGATCTTCTTCAGGGTGACATGGACGGCATTGTAGGGTGTTACGCTGGCCTGGAAACGCTGGCCCACATTGGCGCCGGATGCCACATATCGCCCGGGCGTGACCGTCACGACGGTTTTGCCGGCCGCCGGCTCGATCGTCTGTCCCGAGCTTTGAACGATAACCCCTGGCATGCCGTTGTCGGTCAGTGTGGTGACAACCGCGGTGTTGACATTGGTCATGTTCGAGGCGGCGGTGATCGCCGCCAGGTCCACCATTGCCTGGGCTTCGCGGCGCTCGGTGTAGATCGAGGCTTCGTCGATGGCCACCGCGGCCAGCGCCAGCGCCACCGGCGCGCTCAATGCCGCCATGACGGTGAAGTTCGCTTTCCTGTCACTCAGCATCAACCGGGCAAGCCGACCGATCCCATTGCACGCATGCAGCAGCATTCAAATGCCCCCGACCCTGATCGTTGACTGGCGCTTGATCGTGGTCCCGGGCATGGCTATGCCCGGGAAAAGGTTCCAGATCGGCAGGTTGCGGGCGTCGTACTGGATGGAAACCACGAACTGGCTTCCATCAGCCGTGCTGTCGTTGGCCTGGTAGGTCAACTTGCTGACATCCACGAAGGGATATCCGCCGGCATTGTTGGTGACGAAGCTGGCTACGAGCGTCTGGCGTTCGGTCTGGTTCAACCCGGCAATTGCCGTGCGGGCGGCATCCGCTGCGATCTGTTGGATCGAGTTGGCGGCGCCGAAGTATATACCATATGCAACCATTCCGAGTAGAAGAAGAATGAAAATCGGTGAAAGCAAGGCAAATTCGACCGCAGAAGTGCCGTGTTCTTCTTGAAGTTTCCGCATTAATTGACGGATTTTGGGCAATTTACTTGCTCTGTTACTCATAGCCGCCACGCGTCTGAAGTTCGAACCATATAGAAGGTACTCATAATGTAACCCCAGGTTGCTTAAGAACGCATTAAGACATTCCGGCAAACTGGCATGGCTCCGATTCGCGGTGAAAAATGGCGTCGAGGTGAAGAAACCAAGTCAAGCTTCTGGTTTCGGCTGCTGTTTCAGCGGCCACGCCATAGCTTTCGTCCGCCTTACTTTGGGTGACCCAGAGAGTCTGTTGAAATAAAAATTCTCCGCGTTAGTGTCTGGGCACGAGCCGCAGGACGGGAACCAGCGGCGCGCTCAAAGGGGTCAGATATCGGCTTCAGGGCGTCAACACTTAATAGGCGCGCCAACGGCAGCGCCGACAGGGAGAACTTCATGCTGAAAAACATGCTGAAGGCGACGGTGCTCGCCACGACCATGGCGCTGGCCGCCGGCACCTTCTACACGCCGGCTTTCGCCGAGACCGTCTATAACAGAGGCAGCGCCGCCGAAGCGGAGACGGTCGATCCGCACAAGACCTCGACCGTCTACGAAGCCGATATCATACGCGACCTGTTCCAGGGCCTGGTCATGCATGACCAGAAGACGAACCTCATTCCGGGCGCGGCCGAAAGCTGGACAGTGTCAGACGACGGGACTGTCTACACCTTCAAGCTGCGCAAGGATGGCCTCTGGTCGGATGGCAGCCCGGTGACGGCGGACGACTTCGTCTATTCGTTTCGTCGGCTGGAAGACCCGGCCACCGCTGCCGAATACGCCTCGATGCTGTACCCGGTGAAGGGTGCGGAGGACGTCAACACCAAGAAGGGCAAGCCGGAGGATATGGGTGTCAAAGCGATTGACGCAAATACCCTCGAAGTCACGCTGAAGGCGCCGACGCCTTACTTCCTGGAGATGCTGACCCACCAGGCCGCCTATCCGGTCAACAAGGCTTCGATCGACAAGCTCGGCGCCGACTGGATCAAGGCGGGTAATCTCGTTTCGAACGGCGCCTATACGCTGGCCGAGTGGATACCCAACGACCACATGAAGCTGGTCAAGAATCCGAAATTCTGGGACGCCGCGACCGTCAAGATGGACGTCGTCAACTATATCCCGACCGAAGACCGCTCATCGGCGATGAAGCGGTTCGAGGCCGGCGAACTCGACAGCTACGGCGACCTGCCGACCGAACAGCTCGCTGACCTCAAGACCAAGTTCGGCGACCAGGTCCGCGTCGGACCTTATCTCGGCACCTATTATTATGCGATCAAGACCGACAAGGCGCCGTGGGACAATGTCGAACTGCGCAACGCCATCTCGATGGCGATCGACCGCGACTTCCTCGCTGAGAAGGTCTGGCAGAACTCGATGCTGCCTGGCTATTCGATGGTGCCTCCGGGCATCGCGGGCTACACGCCGGCAATGGCCAAATACGCCGACATGTCGCAGATCGACCGCGAGGACGCTGCCAAGAAGACCCTCGAGAAACTCGGCTATACGCCCGAGCATCCATTGAAGATGGAGATCCGCTACAACACTTCGGAAAACCACAAGAACACGGCCGTCGCCATCCAGGAACAGTTGAAGCCGCTCGGCATCGACGTCTCGCTCGTCAACACCGACACCAAGACCCACTACTCCTTCCTCGAGCAGAAGGGCGACTACGACTTGGCGCGTGCCGCCTGGATCGCCGACTACAAGGATCCGGAGACCTTCCTCGGCATCACCCGCAAGGCCAGCGGCAACAATTATTCGAGCTATGTCAGCCCGGCATATGAAGCGGCCATGGACAAGGCTGCGGCTGCCGGCGGCAAACCGGAAGAGCGCATGAAGGACCTCACTGAGGCCGAGCGCATCCTTGTCGATGACGTCGGTAACATTCCGCTTCTCTACTACAGCTTCCACGACATCGTTTCCTCGAAGCTGCATGGCTTCGACGACAATGTGATGGACATCCATCCGTCCCGCTTCATCAGCAAGGACTGATCCTTAGCCGGGCCGCCGCGCAACGAGATGCGCGGCGGTGCTGGTTTGCCATCGCATCGGCCCGGGAACCGGAATCGATTTTCGGCATGTCGGTGCGAAGATTTGAAGGCTAGAGCGCAACCGTCCAGCTGGACGCGCGTTGCTCTGGGTCAAGCGGGGCACCGATGCTGCGATACGTATTACGGCGGCTTCTGACCGCCATCCCGACGC
>NZ_RZRK01000665.1:0-3459 GCF_003997835.1 Mesorhizobium sp. M7A.F.Ca.CA.004.12.1.1 | reverse complement strand
GCTCGAGATTGACCGGGCTGACGAAGCGCCGCTTCCAGTGTTTCTTCTTCGGCCAAGGGTCGGGATAGAGCAGATCGATGCCGTCGAGCGAGGCTTGCGGCAGCCAGTCGAGCAGCCTTGTGGCGTCGTCGTCATAGACCCGCAGATTGGCGAGTGGTTTCTCGCGCACCGCCATCATCATCTTGGCCATGCCGTTGACGAAGGGCTCGACGCCGATAAAGCCGATCGAAGGCGCCTCGATCGCACGATGCAGGAGATGCTCGCCACCGCCGAAGCCAATCTCAAGGCGAACCGCGCTGACATCCGTCTCAAACAGACTGCTGAGATCGGTCGGCGGTTCAGCCGTCAGATCGAGCCGATATGTGCCAAAGCCGCTTTCCAATGCGGCCGCCTGCTGCGGACGCATGGTTTTGCCGCGCCGGCGACCGAAAAAGGCTTCGGTCGCGCGGCTTGGTCTGCCCTTCGGATCCATGGTGGGACTTTGCGGCGCCGCTGTCAGGCGGCGACCGCGTCCTTGAGCGCCTTGGCGAGATCGGTCTTTTCCCAGGAGAAAGACCCATCACGGCCGGCCTTGCGGCCGAAATGGCCGTAGGACGACGTCTTGGCGTAGATCGGTTTGTTGAGATCGAGGTGACGGCGGATACCCGACGGCGACAGATCCATCACCGTGCGCAGCGCGTCCTCGAGCTTTGCCTCGTCGACCTTGCCGGTACCGTGCAAGTCGACATAGACCGACAGCGGCTGAGCAACGCCGATGGCGTAGGAAAGCTGGATGGTGCAGCGGTCGGCGAGTTTCGCCGCCACGACGTTCTTGGCCAGGTAGCGCGCCGCATAGGCCGCCGAACGATCCACCTTGGTGGTGTCCTTGCCGGAGAAGGCACCGCCGCCATGGGGTGCGGCACCGCCATAGGTGTCGACGATGATCTTGCGGCCGGTCAGCCCGGCGTCGCCGTCCGGCCCGCCGATGACGAACTTGCCGGTCGGATTGATGTACCACATGCAGTTGTCGGCGATCTTCAGCTCGCCCAGCGCCTCCCGGATATAGGGTTCGACGACCTTGCGGACCTTCTTCGAATCCCAGCTCGCATCGAGATGCTGCGTGGACAGCACGATCTGCGTCGCCTCGGCGGCCTTGCCGTCGACATAGCGAACGGTGACCTGGCTCTTGGCATCCGGTCCGAGCCTGCCGGCTTCACCGCTGCCCTCGTGGCGGGCGGCCGCCAGCAATTCGAGTATCTTGTGGCTGTAGTAGATCGGCGCCGGCATCAGATCCGGCGTCTCGCGGCAGGCGTAGCCGAACATGATGCCCTGGTCGCCGGCACCCTCTTCGCCCTGACGGTCGGAGGCATTGTCGACGCCCTGGCCGATGTCAGGCGACTGGCCGTGCAGCAGAACCTCGATCTTCGCGGTTTTCCAGTGAAAGCCGGCCTGCTCGTAGCCGATTTCGCGGATCGCCTTGCGGGCGACCGACTTGAACTTGGCCGGATTGACGACCGAATGCCCAGCGGCATCCTTGAGAATATTGCCCGCCTTGTCCCTCTTGAGCAGCGTGTCGGGAACACGCACTTCGCCGGCGATGACGACACGGTTGGTGGTGGCCAGCGTCTCGCAGGCGACACGGACTTTCCACGGGTCCATGCCGGTCTTCTTGGCTTCGCGATACACCAGATCGACGATCTCGTCGGAAATCCGGTCACAGACTTTGTCGGGATGGCCCTCGGCAACGGATTCCGAGGTAAAGAAGTAGTTCTGCCGCGTCACGGGTGTCCCCTCTTGAAAAACGATCGGCAGGCTGCCGATTTTGGCGCGCCACGTGTTAGCGGGGCGAAGCGCCGCTCGTCAAGCGGTGCTTCGGCTCTGGCATGAATGTCGATGCAGTTATCTTGTGCCACCGGCGGCAAGACGCCGCCGGTGCTGGCGTGATTGAGGATCAGTCGGGATCGTCGGCGGAGAGGGACTTGACCAGGTCTATAATCCTGCGGCGCACCTTGGCATCAGCGATCTTGACAAAGGCCCGGTTGAGCTGAAGGCCTTCAGGGCTGCCGCAGAATTCGACAGCGAAAGCCATCGACGCGTCCTCGGCAAATCCACGGCCCGCCACGGGCTCCTGGCCGGGCGCATCCTCGAAAAAGAAGGCGACCGGCACGCCGAGTATGGACGCTATCGCCTGCAATCGGCTGGCGCCGACGCGGTTGGTGCCTTTTTCATATTTCTGAATCTGTTGAAATGTGATGCCGAGGTTTTCTCCCAGCTTTTCCTGGCTCATTCCCAGCATGTTGCGGCGAAGCCGGATGCGACTGCCAACATGGATGTCGATCGGATTCGGTTTCTTCTTGTTGTCTTCTGTCATTTTTTCCTCGCCGAATTTTTTCGGCTTTCTCTATTTTTTCTTGCCCAAACAAAGCCGGAGGCAACTGCCCCAACAGAACGATCCACCGGCTTCGAGAAATTTTCAGGCACTTACAGTATGAGTTTCTAATGTGTTGGCTGTCAATTCACCCGTAGCCTTTGCCTTACGTTCAACAGCGCTGCCCCAACGGCAAACAGCAACATGATCAGCATTCCGTTAATGCGCCGTTGGCCGGGAGATATGAGCGCCTGTCCGGAAATCGGTATGTGGGCATCGATGGCGCCGCGTGCGTCGATCGCAAGCGCATCGACGATGCGCCCGCGCGGATCGACGACGGCCGAGATGCCGTTGTTGGCAGCACGTACCAATGGCAATCCATTTTCCACCGCGCGGATCTGGGCCTGCCTGAAATGCTGATACGGACCCGGCGTGTCGCCGAACCACGCATCGTTGGTAACGTTCACAATAAGCTGCGCTGACGCAGCGTCAACTGCCACAAGATCGGGAAAGATCACCTCATAACAGATAAATGGCAGCGCACGGATGCCATCGGGCAGCGTGATGGCGTGCCGCTCATTGCCGGCCGCGAAACTCATCGGCCCGGCAACCAGTTGCTCGATGCCGAAACGCTGGAGCAGATCGGCGAAAGGCAGGTATTCGCCGAACGGCACCAGGTGAACCTTGTCGACTGCGTCGGAGATTTCACCCTTGTCGTCGATCGCCACCACGGAGTTGTAGTAACGGCTGTCGGCATTCGCGGCCGAACCGCCTTCCTCGCGAACGACGCCGGCAATCAGCATCTGGCCGGATCCGAGCATGTCTCCCAGCGCCGTCAATGCGTCCGGACGCTCGGTGAAGAGGAAAGGCACCGAGGTTTCGGGCCACAGGATCAGCTGCGGCTTTTGATGGCCTGGGTCCGGCGCCTTGGCCGAGAGCCCCATCAGGACCGCGAAGATGCGGTCGCGCACCGAGGCATCCCATTTTTCCGACAGGTCCACGGCCGGCTGAACGATGCGGACATCCAGGCTGCGTGAAGCTGGCGGTTCGGGAGCGCCAAGCCTGACATAGCCGAAGCCGACATGGGCGGCGGCGAGCATGACAAACAGTGC
>NZ_RZRK01000664.1:0-3459 GCF_003997835.1 Mesorhizobium sp. M7A.F.Ca.CA.004.12.1.1 | reverse complement strand
TTTTTGACCAGTACGCGCGGGCGCGCGAACTCCAGGCAGACACCCACGTCGACGAAATGCCGGATATCGCCGACGACAGCAGCAACGACTACATGACCAAGGTCAACGGCGACGGAACGACCACCGAACAGCTCAACAGCGAGAACATCCAGCGCTCGCGGCTTCGCATCGACACGCGCAAATGGATTGCTGAGCGCATGCGGCCGAAGAAGTACGGCGCCAAGGTGGCGCTCACTGACGGCGAGGGCGGCCCGCTAGTGGTTCAAGTGCTGAAGCTGGCGGACCAGGAAGCACAGGCGAATGCCGACAATCCAGCTACCTAACGCCGGCTGGCGGCCTCGCTGGTATCAGAAGAAGGCATGGGACACGTGGGAGCAGGGGTGTAAGCGCCAGCTCCTATTCTGGCACCGCCGCGCCGGCAAGGACGAGATAAATCTGAACATGCATGCCGTGTCCGCCCATGAGCGTCCCGGCACGTATTGGCACATGCTCCCCGAGGCCGCCCAGGCGCGCAAGGCGATATGGAACGCGATCAACCCGCATTCGGGCAAGCGCCGGCTGTTCGAGGCCTTCCCAGAGCCTCTAATCGAGAACATGAATGACAATGAAATGTTTGTCCGCTTCAAGGTCGGGTCGACTTTCCAGGTCGTTGGCAGCGACAACTTCAACAGCCTGGTTGGATCGCCACCAGTCGGAATCACCTTTTCGGAATGGGCATTGGCGAAGCCGGCGGCGTGGGCGTACCTGTCGCCCATCCTGGCGGAAAATGGCGGCTGGGCTTCGTTCATCACCACGCCACGTGGCAACAATCACGCCAAGGGCATGCTGGACGCCACAAAGGGCAACGCCTTTGATCCGCTGTCGAACCCGCGCGGCTGGTTCACCGAAGTCCTGGGCGTTGACGCGACACAGGCGATTTCGGAAGAGGACATTGAAGAGCAGCGGGTGATCTATACCGGCCTGTTCGGCAAGGAGATTGCGGATCTCCTGATAGACCAGGAATTCTATTGCTCGTTCGCGGGCGCGCTCGTCGGATCATATTGGGGCGCCGAAGTTGCCAAGGCAGAGCGGGACGGGCGCATTGGTCGTCCGATTGCGGTCAACCCGGCCTATCCGGTTCATACAGTATGGGACCTGGGCAAGGCGGCCAACAATCCGATTTGGTGTTTTCAGGTCATCGACGGTACGCCCATTATCGTCGATTTCTATCTACCCGACAGCGAAGACCTCTCAGACTGGTGCAAATGGCTCGACGACCAGGGCTACAAGGGCAACGACTACGTTCCGCACGATATCCTGCACCCGCAATGGGGAACGGCTCGCACGCGGCTGCAAACGCTGAAGGATCATGGTCGCAAGCCGAAGATGGTCGGCATTGCGAGCTTTGCTGATGGGGTGAATGCCGGCCGGCAGACTATCAAGCTTGCCCGGTTCGCAAACAATGAGCGCGTGGCCGATGGCATCGAGGGCCTGAAGGCTTTCCGCCGCGAGTGGGACGATGACAAGAAATGCTTCCGGGACGTGCCGGTGAAGAACTGGGCCGAACACTACGCGTCCGCCTTCCGGTATCTGGGCCTCGCATGGCGTGAGGCAATAGTTGCGGTGGTGAAGTCTGAAGGTGACAAGGGCGCCTACCAGGCTATGCCGGACGGCTCAATCCGCAGCAACCAGTCGGTGAAGGAAGCCGTTGACGCCATGGTCAGGCGTCGTCGAGGCAATCGCTAAGACTGCCCGCCGCCGGGTAGCGGCGGGCAGCACCTATCGAGGACTCCCGATACAGAATCCGCTAAAGTTGCGGCGCTGGGGGTTGCCGTCTAAGGTTGGAAACACCAACTTCGGATTACCCGAAGAAGGCGAGGACGAAGTAGATCACGCCGTTTGCGACATGCAGCAAACTCAGCGTGAGATAGGCCCAGACAGCCATTTAAGATTTCACCTCCTTTCTCGGTTGTCGGGAGAGCAGCGGTCCAGGCTGCTCTCCCGAACCACCTCATAAAGGTGTAGATAGGCGCATCGTCAATGTTTCCCAAATTATTGGGCGGCAATCCGACAGAATAACCGAACGAATACAAGGGGATAAACTTTTTCTAATGGTGGCGTCGTTCTTTGGCGAATGACGCAATCCAAGTAGCTTATCTTTTCGTAGAGGCACCAGCACCCTAGCGCCGACCAATAGAATTGGAGCGGCCATGCCTCGCGCTGGTGGAGTATATTCGGCCCCTCCGGGGACCGCTGGAACACCGAACACAACGATCGAAAGCGCGAAATACAACGCGCTTGTGGCCGATCTTGTCGCCGATGCCAACGCGGCAAGGCCACTGACGGCTGGCGGCTCGGGCGCCGCGACGGCCGTAGGCGGCAGCGACAATTTCAACGCCGCCGGCACCAACATGGCATCGGCGGCAACCGTCAATCTTGCCAATGCGACGGGTGTCGCGGTTACGGTCACCGGAACCGTCGCGATTACCGCCTTCGGCACTGTGGCCGCTGGCGCCGAGCGCGTCCTGACGTTCGCGGGCATTCTCACGCTGACCCACAACGCAACCAGCTTGATCCTGCCTGGCGCTGCGAACATCACCACGGCGGCCGGCGATGTCATGACGCTCCGGTCCCTCGGCAGCGGCAACTGGGCTTGCGTCGGCTACCAGCGGGCGAACGGCGGCCCGGTGACCATCCCCGCCGGTACCTCCATATCCGGGCCGGCTCTGGTGCTTGAACAGAGCACAACACCGGCTCCGACGACCGAAGGGCGGATCCAGTGGGACACCGACGACAATGTGATTGCTGTTGGCGATGGAGCGGCAACGCAGATATTCGCGCCTCTGCCAGCATCGACCGCCGCTGGCGACATCCTTTATCTGAGTGGGGCAAAGGCTCCAGCCAGGCTCGCAAAGGGCACGGCAGGGCAGACCTTGCGCATGAACGCCGCCGCTACGGCGCCCGAATGGGGTGGCGGCGCACCCGATGCCATCATGGAAGACCAGAAGGCGTCAGGCATCAACGGCGGCACCTTCACTTCGGGCGCATGGCGTACCCGAGACCTGAACACCGAAGTCCGCGATCCCTACGGGCTGATTTCCCTAGCCTCGAACCAGTTCACGCCGACCGTCGCGGGTTGGGTAGAATGGAGTGCGCCGGCTTGTAAAATTGGCGTTCATCAATCCCGGCTGTTCAATGTCACTGATGGCGTAGAAGTCACCGCAGGCACCAGTGAGCAGACCGACAACGGCAACGACTTCACGCAAACCAGAAGTATCGGCGGTGCGCCGGTCGTTGCCGGGAAAACATACAGAATAGAACACCGATGCGGTACGACCCGCAGCAACGACGGCTTTGGTTTCACGGCCGGGTTTGCCGCCTTCGATATTTACACGCGTCTCAAGTTCTGGAGGGCATAGCCGTGGACCGCAATTTCGCCCACGCGCTCGCGCTTGTTCTGAAATCTGAAGGGCTCTGGTC
>NZ_RZRK01000663.1:0-3461 GCF_003997835.1 Mesorhizobium sp. M7A.F.Ca.CA.004.12.1.1 | reverse complement strand
TCGTAGGCCTGGTTGGCCGCGGCAAAACGGTCCTTCGCCTTGGGATCATTCGGATTCTGGTCCGGATGATGCTTCTTGGCGAGTTTCCGATACGCCGACTTTATGTCCTTGGCCGATGCGTTCCTGGCAACGCCCAGCACCTCATAGGGGTCGCGCATGTGCTTACTGCCCTGGAGTAGAGTTGAGTCTCTTGTGCCACCTATATGCGCTCGCATAGGAAGAAATTCCAGTGCTGGAGCAGCATATCAGACGCGGAAAATCAGAGCGCCTTGAAGTCCTGCATGCGCCAGCCGCCGGCGCTGGCCAGGCACAGTTCGCCTTCGAACATGGCAACGCCGTCAAAGCTTTCGCGCGAGGCCTTGAAGCGGCGGCAGGTCTGGCCGTTGTCCTTCAATTCCGCCAGATCGGTGATGGAACCGCGCGAGCCGGTGCCGGCATTGGCCCACGGCACGGCCTGCCCGCCGAGTTGCTCGATGTCGGCCGAGGAAACCGCATTGCCGATCGTCGTCTGGTCGGAGTCGCGATCCAAATTGGCCGGCGCGGCCGAAGCAGACGTGCTGCTGGTCAGGATCGAGCGGTCGACTTCGGCTTTTTCCAGGCTGAAGCCGCCGGCGCCACACGCGGCAAGCGGCAAGGCGAGCGCCACGATCGCGGCTTTCGCGCTGGCCGAAGCGATAACGCTCCATTGCCTGCTGTCAAAAGCTTGCGCGATACGCGACAATCGGCAGCCTCCCCCTTGCTTCGTAAAGAATCTTGGTTTTGTAAGAATCTTGGCTTCGTGACAATTTGAGAAAAACTATGAGTGACACTGAGTTAACAAGCGGTGACTTTACCGAGGCTGCCGAACCGTTTCGCCTCTTTGCCGCATGGCTGGACGACGCCACGAAAAGCGAGCCGAACGACCCCAACGGCGTGGCTCTGGCGACCGTCGATGCCGACGGCATGCCGGATGTGCGTATGGTGTTGCTCAAGGGGTTCGATGAAAGCGGGTTTGTCTTCTACACGAATTTCGAGAGCGCCAAGGGCCAGGAGATTCTTGGCAGCATGAAGGCGGCGATGTGTTTCCATTGGAAGTCGCTGCGCCGCCAGGTGCGCATTCGCGGACCGGTGGAGATCGTCAGCGACGCCGAAGCCGACGCCTACTATGCGACACGGCCGCGCGGCAGCCGCATCGGCGCCTGGGCTTCGAAACAATCGCGGCCGCTGGAAAGCCGCTTTGCGCTGGAGAAAGCGGTGGCGGAATACACGGCACGCTATCCGATCGGCGAGATCCCGCGGCCAAAGCACTGGTCCGGCTTCCGCATCGTGCCCAGCACCATCGAGTTCTGGCACGACAGGCCGTTCCGCCTGCACGACCGGCTCGTTTTTACGCGCAGTGCGAAGGACGGCTGGGACAAGACACGGCTTTATCCCTGAGGCTCAGGCCTTCTTTCTCGTCATGAACGCGGTGAGCGCGGCGCGCGCCTCATCGGACTTCAGCCGCTCGCGAAAATGCTCGCTTTCCACGCCGATGCGGGCGACGAGATCGTCGCGCGAACCACGCATCAGGTTGCGCGCGATCTTCAGCGCCTGTGGTGGCTTGGCGGCGATCTGGCCGGCTGCCGCCAATACCGAAGCCTCCAGCGCTGCTTCCTCGACCACCTCGTAGATCAGGCCGGCGGCCTTGGCGCGCTCGGCCGAAAAACCCTCGCCAAGACCGAGCAGCGCGAAAGCGGCTTGCTGGCCCAGAATGCGCGGTGCCAGCAGGCTCGATCCCGCTTCAGGCACAAGGCCCAGGTCGACGAAAGGCGTCCTGAACACGGTGCGTGGCGTGGCGAAAGTCAGGTCGCAATGCAGGTTGAGCGTCGTGCCGATGCCGACCGCGATGCCGTCGACGCCGGAGACCATGGGTTTTTCGACCTTGGCCAGCGCCATCAGGAAATCCCAGACTTCGGTGCCGCCGTCGCCGCCGGTGGCGACGACCATGAAGTCGGCAAGGTCGTTGCCGGAGGAGAAGGCGCCGGGCACGCCGAGAAAGACATGGACGCGGATGGCCGGGTCGGCGTCGCCCTCGGCCAGGGTTTTTGACATTTTCGCATACATGGAGCGCGTCAGCGCGTTCTTCTTGTCCGGCCGATTCATGCGGATGATCTGGATGGCGCCCTGGCGCTCGACGAGGATATGGTCTGTCACGGTGTTTTCCTTGTGAAACGTCAGGCAGAGACGAGCGTCTTGCCGGCAGCGGCGAGGCTTTCGGCGCCATCAATGACGCGCGCCCTCAAGGCGCTGACCTCGCCGAGCAGGTTTTCGGCAAAGAAACGGCAAAGCGCTATGCGGTTGTGATCGGCAAGAGCACCGCGCGCCAGATAGGCGCCGCCGGCGGCAAGCGAGATCAGCCTGAGATAGGGCGTGGCGCCTGCCAGCGCCTCTTCCGATCGGCCATCGGCCGTCAGTTTTTGCAGGAAGCGGGTCGCTTCGCTGAGATCGCCAAGTGCCGCGTCGAGAGCGGCGGCGGTGCGGCCGAAACCCTGCATGTTCGAGGTCCGCACCGCTGCGGCCATATCAGCCAGTTCGGCGATGTAACCATGCACATGGTCGCCACCGCCGAGCGGCAGCTTGCGCATCACCAGATCGATCGCCTGGATACCGTTGGTGCCCTCGTAAATCGGGGCGATGCGCGCATCGCGATAGAAGGCGGCCGCTCCCGTCTCCTCGATGAAGCCCATGCCGCCATGAACCTGGAGGCCGAGCGAGGCAACCTCGACGCCGATATCGGTCGAGAACGCCTTGGCCAGCGGCGTCAGCAGATTGGCGCGATCGCGCCAGTATGCCGCCTCGTCACCGGCGGAGACACGGGCCATGTCGATGGCGTGGGCACAGGAATAGCTGATGGCGCGTGCGGTCTGGGTCAGCGCCTTCATGGTCAACAGGTTACGCTGGACATCGGGGTGATGGACGATAGGCGCCATACCCGTGCCAGTGTAGCTCGCGGCCTTGCCCTGCCGGCGCTCATTGGCATAGGCGATCGCCTTCTGCGTTGCGGCTTCCGCGACCGCCACCCCCTGCATGCCGACACAAAGCCGCGCATTGTTCATCATGGTGAACATGCAGGCGAGCCCCTTGTTCTCCTCGCCGATCAGCCAGCCGACGGCGCCGGGCTTGGCGCCTCCAAAGCCGTCGCCATAGATCATGGTGCAGGTCGGCGAGGCATGGATTCCGAGTTTATGCTCAAGTCCGGAACAGAAGACGTCGTTGCGGGCACCGAGCGCGCCATCGTCGCCAACCAGGAATTTCGGCACCAGGAACAACGATATGCCGCGCGTGCCGGCCGGCGCATCGGGCAGCCTTGCCAGCACGAGATGGATGATGTTGTCGGTGAAATCGTGCTCGCCATAGGTGATGAAGATTTTTTGGCCGAAGATGCGATAGCTGCCGTCACCCGCCGGCTCGGCGCGGGCGCGCAAGGCGGCGAGATCCGAGCC
>NZ_RZRK01000662.1:0-3487 GCF_003997835.1 Mesorhizobium sp. M7A.F.Ca.CA.004.12.1.1 | reverse complement strand
GTTTAAATCGTTTATATGTGCAAAAAGTTTCGCGGTTGCCCAAAGGATTGGCGATGTCCGTTCGTCCAATCCATGTCGAGGTAGGATTGTGGCCGCCGGCATGCCGCGCGTGACAGCGGACAAGGCCTATGCCACATTTTGTACCTAATTTGTCCTGCAAAAGCCCCTTCTCTACGACAGAAGGGACAGCTCATGAGGGAGCCGCTTGAAATGGCAACAATCGCGCTTGTCGATGACGACCGCAACATTCTGACATCGGTGTCGATCGCCCTGGAATCCGAGGGGTATCGCGTCGAGACCTACACGGATGGTGCGTCAGCGCTGGAAGGCCTGGCGGCACGCCCGCCGAACCTTGCCATCCTCGACATCAAGATGCCGCGCATGGACGGCATGGAACTGCTGCGCCGCATGCGCCAGAAGTCCGACCTTCCGGTGATCTTCCTGACCTCCAAGGACGACGAGATCGACGAATTGTTCGGCCTCAAGATGGGCGCCGACGATTTCATCCGCAAGCCCTTCTCGCAGCGCCTGCTGGTCGAGCGGGTGCGCGCCGTGCTGCGCCGCGCCAGTGCCCGCGAGGCTGCCGCCAAGACGCCAAGCCAGCAGGCCCGCTCGCTCGAGCGCGGCCAACTCGTCATGGACCAGGAGCGCCACACCTGCACCTGGAAAGGCGAGCCGGTGACGCTCACCGTCACCGAGTTCCTGATCCTGCATTCGCTGGCGCAGCGTCCAGGCGTCGTAAAAAGCCGTGATGCGCTCATGGATTCGGCTTATGATGAACAGGTCTATGTCGACGACCGCACCATCGACAGCCACATCAAGCGGCTGCGCAAGAAGTTCAAGGCCGTCGACGACGACTTCGAGATGATCGAAACCCTTTACGGAGTCGGATACCGGTTCCGCGAAGCATAAGTAGCAGGGCCTGCTATTCGATGGCAGTGGAAGCACAGCGAACAAGACCGGCGGGCGCCTCCAGGCGGCCGTCGCGGATCATGCCGTCCTTCGTGTCGAAGATCACGGTGCCGATGCGCCGTTTCCTTGGCCATCATATCTTTTCCAGCCTGACACGGCGTATCCTGTTCCTCAACCTTGCCGGCCTTGCCGTCCTGGTGACCGGCATCCTCTATCTCAACACCTTCCGAGACGGGCTGATCGACGCCCGCGTCGAAAGCCTGATGACCCAGGGCGAGATCATCGCCGGCGCGATCGCCGCGTCGGCGACGGTCGAGACGGATTCGATCAGCATCGACCCGGAAAAGCTGCTTGAACTGCAGGCCGGCGAAAGCCTGGGGCCGGGCTCCGACCAACTCGACAACCTCGACTTCCCGATCAACCCGGAGCGGGTCGCCCCGGTGCTGCGAAGGCTGATCTCGCCGACCAGGACCCGCGCCCGCATCTATGACCGCGACGCCAATCTGCTGCTCGATTCACGCCACCTCTATTCGCGTGGCCAGATCCTGCGCTACGACCTGCCGCCGGTTGAGGAGGAAGAGCCCGATCTGGTCGAGCGCATCCAGAAATTCGTCTTCGACTTCTTCCGCAACACCGAGCTGCCGGTCTATCACGAGCAGCCGGGCGGCAATGGCGCCGCTTTCCCGGAAGTGGTCAAGGCACTCACCGGCAGCCCGTCGACCATCGTGCGCGTCAGCGAGCAGGGGGAGCAGATCGTTTCGGTGGCGGTGCCGATCCAGCGCTTTCGTGCCGTCCTGGGCGTGCTGATGCTGTCGACCGAAGGCGGCGACATCGACAAGATCGTCGCCGCCGAGCGCAAGGCGATCCTGCGCGTCTTCGGTATCGCGGCCCTTGTCACCGCCATCCTGTCGATGCTGCTTGCCTCCACCATCGCCAATCCGCTGCGCCGGCTGTCGGCGGCGGCGGTGCGGGTGCGGCGCGGCGTCAAGAGCCGTGAGGAAATCCCCGATTTTTCCGACCGCCAGGACGAGATCGGCAATCTGTCGATCGCCATACGCGACATGACCAACGCGCTCTACGCCCGCATCGAGGCGATCGAAAGCTTCGCGGCCGATGTCTCGCACGAGTTGAAGAACCCGCTGACGTCGCTGCGCAGCGCGGTGGAAACCTTGCCGCTGGCCAAGAACGACGATTCGCGCGGCCGGCTGATGGATATCATCCAGCACGATGTCAGGCGGCTGGACCGGCTCATCACCGATATTTCCGACGCATCGCGCCTGGACGCGGAGCTCGCGCGTGAAGATGCCGGGACGGTCGACCTGAAGAAATTCATCACCGATCTGGTCGCCGTTTCGCGCGAAGCGACGCGCAACAAGAAGGCGGTCGAGATCGAGTTCAAGGCGGCCAAACTGCCGCAAGGCGTCAAAGGCTACGTCGTCGTCGGGCATGATCTTCGCATCGGCCAGGTCATCACCAATTTGATCGAGAACGCCCGTTCCTTCGTTCCCGAGGATCATGGCCACATCAGCCTGTCGCTGGCGCGTGCCGGCAAGTTCAACATCGTCACCGTCGACGACAATGGCCCCGGCATCCGGGCCGACAACATCGACCGCATCTTCGAACGGTTCTACACCGACCGGCCGGCCGGCGAGGCATTCGGCCAGAATTCGGGGCTTGGCCTGTCGATATCCAGGCAAATCGTCGAGGCCCATGGCGGCACGCTCACCGCCGAGAACATCCCCGGCACCAAACCCGGCGAGATCAAGGGCGCACGCTTTGTGGTGACATTGCCGGCCGAAGGCTGAGAGCATGAATCCCAACCACGCCTGGTCCAGCCGTGCAGCCTGAAAACATTCACGCGACAATGGTTTTGATCGGCGAGCGCGGCATTCTCGTCACCGGAGCCTCCGGTTCGGGCAAGACGACGCTGGCGCTGGCGCTCATCGACCATTGTCGCCATCGCGGCCTGTTCTCGCGGCTCGTCGGTGACGATCAGCTCTTTGTCGAGGTGCATGCCGGGCGGCTTCTCTGCCGCGCTCCCGCCATCATAGAAGGCCTCGTCGAGGTGCCTGGGCTCGGGCCGCGAGCGGTGCCGTTCGAGCCCGCCGCCATCGTCGATTTGCATGTCCGCCTGACGCCGGCCGGTGAAACGGCACGCTTTCAGGAGGATGCCGACACCAGCATCGCCGGCTGTCGGGTGCCGCGTATCGATGCGGTCGAACGCAACGTCGCTGCCGCCTTGCCGGTCGTGATGGCGCGGCTGTCGATCGCGCCTTTTCTATGATCCGTTCCGGGTTTTTTGCTGCAATGCGTCAAAATGGCATGTGCCTGCGCAATTTTGGGCTTGTCAACGGGCCGTGCGTCGACAAGATAGCGCTCCCGCCGCCTGGATTGGCTGGCGAGCATAAAATGCGCCTGTGAAGCGGCGATGACGGGAGCCACCAAAGAATGATCGGACTCGTGCTTGTAACGCACGGTCAACTGGCCACCGAGTTCCGACATGCCGTCGAACATGTCGTCGGGCCACAAGACAATTTCGAAACCGTGGCGATCGGTGCCGACGACGATATGGAGC
>NZ_RZRK01000661.1:0-3490 GCF_003997835.1 Mesorhizobium sp. M7A.F.Ca.CA.004.12.1.1 | reverse complement strand
GAAGAACCCGTTCGTCGATGCCGTCTGCGGAGTGTCTTTCGAGATCCGCAGGGGCGAGACACTCGGTCTCGTCGGCGAGAGCGGTTCGGGCAAGTCCACCATTGCCCGTGCCATCATGGGGCTGCGTCCACCGACGAGCGGCTCCATACGTTTCGACGGCCAGGTGCTGAACGGTCTTGCCCCGGCGGATCGCAAGCTGCATCTTCGGCGCATGGCGATGATGTTTCAGGATCCGGTCGGATCGCTGTCGCCGCGGCTCACTGTCCGCTCTCTGCTGATCGAGCCGTTCCGTATCCACGGCATCACCATCCGCGATCCAGCGGCCGAGGTGGAGCGCCTGCTAAAGATGGTTGGGCTGCCCGCGGATTTCGGGCGGCGATATCCCCACCAGCTTTCCGGCGGCCAGGCGCGCCGGGTGGGCGTGGCGCGGGCGCTGGCGCTGGCGCCCGATCTTATTATCGCCGACGAACCGACGGCGGGGCTGGACGTGTCCGTCCAGGGCGAAGTTCTCAACCTACTTGGGCGTTTGCAGCAGGAGTTGGGCATCGCCATCCTCATCATCACGCACAATCTCAATGTCGTGCGCCACATGACCGACCGCATGGCGATCATGTATCTCGGCCGCTTCATCGAGGTCGGCTCGACCGACCGTATATTCGAGCAGCCTTGCCACCCCTATACGGAGGCGCTGCTGTCGGCCAATCCGGAACCCGATCCCGACGCCGCGCTCGACCGGATCGAGCTCAGCGGCGAAGTGCCGAGCCTGATGACGCGCCCTCCCGGCTGCGAGTTCCACACGCGCTGCCGCTATGCGCAGGACATCTGCAAAAGCGCATTCCCGTCCCGGACAACCGACCGCGAAGACCCCCGCCATGTCTTCAATTGCCACTTCCCGTTGTCGGAACGGGCGCTCGCCGGAGCCGTCAATGTCTCGTGAAATCCTCGATATTCCTCTCTCCAACGGCACGCCGGGCAGCCGCCACAGTGTGCGCATCATACGCTACGGTGCCGCCGCCGCCCGTCCCAAGGCCTACATCCACGCGGCACTTCACGCCGACGAGGCGCCCGGCCTTCTGGTATCACATCATCTGGTCGAGCAGTTGGACGCCGCCGATGCGCGCGGCGAAATCCGGAGCCAGATCGTCGTCGTGCCTTACGCCAACCCGCTCGGCCTGGCGCAGTTCGTCAATGGCGACCATCTCGGCCGTTACGACCTTGCCAGCGGCCGCAACTTCAACCGCAACTGGCCTGACCTTGCCCCCGAATTGATCGCCCGGCTCGGAAACCTGTTGGGAAGGGATGCCGACGCCAACAAGGCGCTGATCCGCGAGACGATCCGCGCAATCCTCGACGAACGCTGTGTCAGGCAACAGGTTGATTCCCTCTATACGGTGCTGGCGCGCGAAGCCTTCGATTCTGATCTCGTTCTCGATCTTCATTGCGACGACGAAGGGCTGATGCATCTTTTCGTGCGGCCGGAGATCGCGGCGGAACTGTCGGACATCTCGGGCGAACTCGGCTGCCGTGCCGTGTTTTCGCAGGGCGCCTCCGGCGGCTCGACCTTTGCCGAAGCAAGCGTCGAGCCGTGGTTGAAGCTCGCGGCGGCGTATCCCGACAAGCTGATACCGGTCGGCTGCATGGCAGCGACGGTCGAATTGCGCGGCTTCGTCGACATCGGCGACGAGATGGCCGCGACAGATGCGTCGGCGCTGCTGAATGTGCTGCGCCGCCGCGGCTATATCGCCGGTCAAGCACCCGCCGCGCCGCCGCTCTGCGACGTCACAGGCTTCGACGCCTGCGACGTGGTGCGCACGCCGGCGTTCGGCGTCATCGTCTACCGCGTCGAACTTGGCGAGCGGGTCACGTCCGGACAGCCGATCGCCGACATCGTCGCGCCCGCTGCGATTGGCGGCGATGCCCGTATCACCGTCCATGCGCGTACTGACGGCGTGGTCGTCACCCGCAGACTGAAGAAGCTGGTGGCGGCCAACCAAGTCATCGCCAAGGTAGCCGGCACCGAGCCGCTTTCCCATCGCAAGGGCTATCTTCTGGAGGATTGATAACATGTCGCTCGAAAGCTGCTCCGGTTTCGAGAAAACGACATGCATGCCTGTCACTGCGAGACACCGACCGGCATGAGCGCAACGGCGGCCGTCCAGGTTTCAGTGGTCGAAGGCGCACGTCACACCTGGGCCATGCCGCCATCGACGGCCAGTTCTGCGCCGGTTGTGAAACTGCTCTCGTCGCTGGCGAGGAAAACAACCGCGGCGGCCACCTCGTCAGGCCGGCCCATGCGCCCGAGAGGGATCATGCTGGAAAGCGCGTCTCGAATCTGTTGCGAGGCCCCGGCCATCATCGCCGTATCGGTCGGGCCGGGGCTGACGACGTTGACACGAATGCCTTTGGGAGCAAGTTCGTTGGCCCAGGTGCGGGTGAACGAGCGGACAGCGGCCTTGGTGGCGCCGTAGACGCCATATCCTTTGGTGCCGATGTCGCCTGCGATAGAGCCGATCAACACGATCGTTCCGCCTGGCTGCATGAGGTTGACGGCACCTTGTGCTGCGAAAACCAGAGAGCGCACATTCAGACCGAATGTCCTGTCGAAATGATCCTCCGAAATATCTTCAAGCGGGGCGTATTCGGAAAGGCCGGCATTCACAATGAGCACGTCGATACGCCCGCGTTCCGATCTGATCTGCTCGAATACACGTTCAAGATCCGCTCTGTTGCTTGCATCCGCCAGGACCGTCCGGATGCTGCCGGTGCCCGCCGCTTCCAAGGCGCCGTCCGCACCCTTGCGGCTGGTCGCATAGACCTGCGCTCCCTCACTGGCGAACCTTTGTGAAACTGCCCCGCCGATACCGCCGGCACCGCCGACAACCAGTGCGATCTTGTTTGCCAATCTGCTCATGTGAACTCCATCAAAAAGTGATGGCTCAAGATATATGCTCTATACCTACGGTCAATTACGCACTACAACTAGAGCAGATATCGAGGAGTATACCTATGTCCGCCGTGACTGAAGACTTGCCCGTCAAGGTCAGCCCACCCCGTCGTCCTAAGCCCGTGTCCGTCGAGGCGTTGATAGATGTGCAAAAGGCGCGGCCGGCACTTGAGCAGATCGCCAACAAGTGGTCGGTCCTGATTCTGACCGTTCTGTGCACTAGGCCGTCGAGATTCAACGAGATCATGCGGCGCCTGGACGGCATCACGCACAAGGCGCTCGCCGATGCGCTGAAGCGTCTGGAACGTAACGGTCTCATTCGCCGTGAAGTGCTGACGACGACGACGCCGGTCGGTGTCGAATACACGATCACTTCGCTCGGCCACTCCCTTCGGCAACCGTTCGAGGCGCTTTACGAATGGTCGATGACCTACGGGCCGGAACTCGAGCGCGCGCAAGACGAATACGACCGCGTTCGAGACTGATCACGTCCCCGGCCAGGCAGGCTTCTATTGCTCTGACGACACCCTGATACAGGCCCGGCAC
>NZ_RZRK01000660.1:0-3494 GCF_003997835.1 Mesorhizobium sp. M7A.F.Ca.CA.004.12.1.1 | reverse complement strand
GCGCTTGCCCGCGCTCTCAATGTCGGCGGGCTGATGAACGTGCAGTATGCGATCAAGGATGGCACGGTCTATGTGCTGGAGGTCAACCCGCGCGCATCGCGCACCGTGCCCTTCGTTGCCAAGACCATCGGCCGGCCCATTGCCAAGATCGCCGCCCGCATCATGGCCGGCGAAAAACTGGAAGACGCCTTCGCCCATTACGGCGCCATGCCCGACCCCAGAAACCCCGGCCACATCGCGGTCAAGGAAGCGGTCTTCCCCTTCGCCCGCTTCCCCGGCGTCGACATCCTGCTCGGCCCGGAAATGCGCTCGACCGGCGAGGTCATGGGTCTCGACCGCGATTTCGCGCTCGCCTTCGCCAAGAGCCAGTTAGGGGCCGGTGTCGACCTGCCGCGTTCCGGCACGCTGTTCGTCTCGGTGCGCGACGAGGACAAGAAAGGCATATTGCCGGCGGTCAAGCGCCTTGCCGGCCTCGGCTTCAAGGTCCTGGCCACCTCGGGCACCGCCCGCTTCCTCGCCGAAAACGGTGTCGACGCGCAGAAGATCAACAAGGTCCTGGAAGGCCGCCCCCACATCGAGGACGCCATCCGCAACCGACAGGTGCAGATCGTCTTCAACACGACGGACGGCCAGAAGGCCGTGTCGGACTCGAAGTCGCTGCGCAGGGCGACGCTGATGCAGAAGGTGCCGTATTACACCACGTTGTCGGGTGCGGCTGCGGTGGCGGAAGCGATTGCTGCGCTGAAGGCGGGGAGCCTCGAGGTCAGGCCGCTGCAGGAGTATTTTGCGTGAGAACAGGGAGAAGCTGCCGTAGGCAGATGACGGAAGCCCGCACGGGTGATCGTAATCTGTTGGGGCCTCGCTGCGGCAGAGTTCAGCCAGAAACAGAATTGCATCGCCTCTATCGACGCGAAGGCGGCAGCAGTGGTGATCGAAAGCGGCAATCAGGGGCCCTGCACCAACGATAGCGAAGTCAAAAGAAACGTGTTATTCAGCCCCCTAGGGCATAACTAGGGGGCTGACGATATGACCATACCTACCAATGATCCGTTTATATTATTAATTACAATAATACTTTCGATATCGACAGTTGTGGCGGTTTTAGATTTTGTTGGATTTCTTCCTGGATTTATATCCAAGTGGTTAAATCGAAATAAGCTGGCTTCAACCCTAGACGTTCTGCGCGAAATGGGGATCGAAGGAAGGGTCGTCAAAAGAAGAACAATTTCAAGCTTATTTCATTCTTTTTACAACAAAGAAGATCTGTACTCTGGGACCATACGGGATTTAAATTCGATAAAAATTTCCAAGAAGGTTTCGGTTGGTAGCGTTAATTCAACTCAGTCTAATGGATTTATTGATCTGATGGGCGCAACGACCTCTTCGGAGGTTGCTGAGCGCTACGCTAAACGCCTCGTCACTTTTTGGCGAGAAAAATTGAATAACGACGCAGAACTCAAGAATTTCGAATTTTCCTTTATAGTTGCTCCTAAGAGCGGAAGTCCATTCATTGCCTACGAAATGTCTAAAATACTGAACCTCCCCTTGGTTGTGCACAACTCGAAGCCAAAATTCGAAATAGACCCTGCTATGTTCTCGTCCTATTTCGACGCATTGGCGCAGCCGCCAAAAAATTCTGTGGGCCTTATTGTCGATGACAGTACCACTGGAGGCGCCAAAGCAATGAAACTGATCGATGACCTTAAGAAATTCGAGCTAAAGGCCACGGAGTTTCTTGTCGTGTTTGAGCCGGAGATCAAGGATCCACGCCTCGTTTTAGCAAACAAAGGGGTGACTCTTCATTCACTGGTCAAATTTCGGGCGACCGGGAAAATAGAAAAGTGAAGATACTGATATGCGGGGCCTTTTCAGCAGGAAAAACAGAAACGGTGCTTGCAACGAAGACTTTGCTGGAGACTAACGGACACAAGGTGTCACTTGTCGAGGAAGTCGCCCGAAAAGCACCATTTGCGCTCAACAAATCTCAGGATTTTGAGACTACATCGTGGTTATACTGCCAGCAAATCTGTAGTGAGATCGAAGCCAGTAAGGATGGAGCTGCAATCACCATCTGTGACAGGGGTATTCCAGACATATTTTCGCATTTTCTAGATACCATGGAAAAGGCATCAAAGCCGGGCCCATTCTTAGACGCTCTATTCCCCGCGCTGAAACAATGGTGCTCCACATATGGCAAAGTCTTCTTTTGTCCAGTCGATCACGGCATTCCTGTTCAGGTCGACTCACTACGCGTTGCTGACCCAGCATACCGTTTAAAGATGGAAAACCATAGCTTAGAGGCGCTCGAAATGCTTGACGTACAATACGTTGGGCTTTCATTCGAAAAGGAGCACAGGGCGAATGCGATATATCAGTCGATAGCCAATCTCTGACGATTACAGTTGTGTCAGAATCTCGGCGGCAAGCTCCTCAGGTCTCCTAAGGTTGCCGTCAAAATCTACATCAACAGCGCACCACTCCCCTAAAACCGATTTCGCAATTAGATTTTCATACACGAGCGGAACCCTCGTAAGTAAGGAGCTATCCGCCTCATGCCTATCGGCATCAAGGTCAGTATAGTCTCTCTTAGGTTTTCTTAGGACGTTTTTCGCCGACGCGTTCGGTGATATACGCAGGTAGGCGTTGAGATTAGGAGCTGGAAGCCCGAACACTTTTAATTCTAGGTTCAAGACCCATTCTATCATTTGATCCTGGAATTCGAGGTCGACTTTTGCTGACTGATAAGCCATATTTGAAGCAATATACCTGTCGAATATCAGAAAATCGGATTTTAAATTAATACTTTCGATAAGGGATTTCGACTCAAATCTATCCATCGCATAGAGCGTGGCAATCGATTTCGGGTCCTCAGGAATATATGTTTTCCCCGACAAGAAATTACCTAGCGCCTGACCTGCTATGGTTTCAGAATACCGCGGGAAAGAGACAATGGTAGCAGTCTTCCCTCGATCCTCGATCAGGGCTTTTAACGACTTTGATACTGTAAATTTTCCTGCTCCATCAACACCCTCAATAGCTACTATTTTGCCCATCAAACGAATATGATCCTCTGCAACACTCTTGAATTCGACAGTAGAAACCGAAACTGAGACTCTGACATCTTAAATCTGGTAGCCTGATTCAATATTATTTCCCGACGCCGCACCATTGGCTCAAAAAATAGAACATCGGCCTCGTCAAAAGCAAACCGAACTGCGAGCTTTACGAGGTCGAATTCAAACTCCAAGCCTTCCGGCAAAACTTTATCAGTATAAAAAGTCTTAGAGATGTCTTTGAAATAAATCGAATACTTTAGGAGATCAAAGGCAGATACGGTAAATTCTTCTTTTCCAAATACAAGTTTTAAGTTGCCACCTTGCTTCTTAATACCATCCGCTATGCTTTCTGACGACATCATAATACACACGCATGCTGCCTGCGCCGTGTCAAAGTCAGAAATAATCTCTGTGTAACTTTTGCTCATTGAAGACACT
>NZ_RZRK01000065.1:0-13296 GCF_003997835.1 Mesorhizobium sp. M7A.F.Ca.CA.004.12.1.1 | reverse complement strand
ATCCTGGCGCGCGAGCACGGCAAGACGATCGCCGACGCCAAGGGCGACATCCAGCGCGGCCTCGAAGTGGTCGAGGTCTGCATCGGCGCACCGCACATGATGAAGGGCGAATTCACCGACGGCGCCGGCCCCGGCATCGACGTCTATTCGATGCGCCAGCCGCTCGGCGTCGTCGCCGGCATCACGCCGTTCAACTTCCCGGCGATGATCCCGCTGTGGAAGATCGCGCCGGCCATCGCCTGCGGCAACGCCTTCATCCTGAAACCGTCGGAACGCGATCCCGGCGTGCCGATGCGTATCGCCGAACTGTTCCTCGAAGCCGGCCTGCCGGCAGGCATCCTCAACGTCGTCAATGGCGACAAGGACGTGGTCGACGCCATCCTCGACGATCCCGATATCAAGGCCATCGGCTTTGTCGGCTCGACGCCGATCGCCCATTACATCTATTCGCGCGGCACGGCCGCCGGCAAACGCGTGCAGTGCTTCGGCGGTGCCAAGAACCACATGATCATCATGCCCGATGCCGACATGGACCAGACCGTCGATGCGCTGATCGGTGCCGGCTACGGCTCGGCCGGCGAGCGCTGCATGGCGATCTCGGTCGCCGTCCCGGTCGGCAACGATACCGCCAACCGGCTGATGGAAAAGCTGATCCCGCGCGTCGAGAGCCTGAAGGTCGGTCCTTCGACGGACTCTTCCGCCGATTTCGGCCCGCTGGTGACGGCGCAGGCATTGGAACGGGTCAAGGGCTACGTGGATACCGGCGTCAAGGAAGGCGCCAAGCTGGTCGTCGACGGCCGCGGCTTCTCCATGCAGGGCTATGAAGACGGCTACTATATGGGTGGCTGCCTGTTCGACAACGTGACCGCGGACATGCGTATCTACAAGGAAGAGATCTTTGGGCCGGTGCTCTCTGTTGTGCGCGCCCCGACCTATGAGAGCGCGATCAAGCTCGCCAACGATCACGAGATGGGCAATGGCGTCGCCATCTTCACCCGTGACGGCGATGCCGCGCGCGACTTTGCAAGCCGTGTCCAGGTCGGCATGGTGGGCGTCAACGTGCCGATCCCGGTGCCGATCGCCTATTACACGTTCGGCGGCTGGAAGGCATCTTCGTTCGGCGATCTCAACCAGCACGGCCCGGACGCGTTCCGCTTCTACACCAAGACCAAGACGGTGACCTCGCGCTGGCCGTCCGGCATCAAGGATGGTGCCGAATTCGTCATCCCGACGATGAATTGACCGGACAACAAATTGATTTGGATTAAGGCCCGGGCGCTCGCGCCCGGGCGTTTTTTTGCAATCCGGCCGCGACCCTATCCGCTTGAACGCTAATGTGATGGAACCAAGTAGGCCTCTGCCGTCTTGGTCTGCAGTCCTGCCGCAAGGAGGTACGGCAGATCAAGCAACGGCGCTGGCGACAGCTTCGGGGACATCGTCTGGCGCAAGGAGGTGTCAGATGACCCGTCTTGTGGCAACGCTATTTTTCGTGGCAATTTCTGCGTTTCCCGCCGTCCCGGCGCTGGCGGCGCAATGCGCGGCCCGTGCGGATATGATCAAAGCGCTCGGCGAAAAATTCCACGAAAGCGAGGCGGCGCGCGGCCTGGTCAACCCGAGCCTGATTCTTGAGATATTCGTCTCCGACCAGGGCACCTGGACAATTCTTGCCACCGACACGCATGGTCAGAGCTGCGTCATCACGGCAGGCGAAGGCTGAGACGGTCCGTTGATGGCGGCGGCTGCCTTGCCCGGGACTTGACCCGAGCTTCGAGGAAGCGCCGGCGACGAAAGCGCACCGGATATAAAAGGACGTTCAGCGCGTGGCGGCCGTCTCCGCGTGGCCGCGCAGTAGCGCCATCAGGCGTTTGGCATCCTTGGCCGCGGCCTCCTCGTCGCCGGCAAGGATCGAGCGGATCAGCGCGACATGGTGCTCGGCGGATTCGGCAAGGCCGGTCTCGGCCTTGTAGCGGAACCAGAAGCGGCGGCTATGGGTCTGCAAGGGGGCGGCCAGACGGGCGGCGAAGGGATTGTCGGCAGCCAGCGCCAGCGCTTCGTCGAGTGCCTTGTCGGCCTGGATGAAGGCAAGCACATTACCCGAGATCACCGCCTTCTGCATGGCAAGCGCTGCTTCGTGAAACAGGTCGGCGGCTTCGCGGGTGACGAAGCGGGCGGCCGAGCGGGCGAGCACCACCTCGACGCCGCGACGCGCATCGAGGACGCGCAACCAGTCGCCGGGATGGAGCGGGGCGATGGCGATGCCGGCGCGCGGCCTGACGTCGAGCAGCCCTTCCCATGCCAGCCGCTGGATCGCTTCGCGCACCGGTGTCCTGCCAAGCCCGAGCCTGTCGATCAGAGCGCCCTCGGTGACGAAGCTTGCCGGGGCCAGTTCGAGCGTGACGATCATGTGCTCGAGCACATGGTAGGCCCTGGTCGCGGCCGGCTCTGCCGGGAGGCTTGCTGCCATGGATATCAAATGCGCTCTCCTGATATATCTTGAATATATCATAACGGAATCCGCATTGACAGCGGGTTTGTTAATAGATATACCGCTGATATATCAGATGGAGAGATGATCATGTGGACCGGAGTTTTCCCTGCCGTCACGACCAAATTCACCGCGGATGATCGTCTCGATCATGCCGAGATGGAGCGCTGCTTCAGCCTGCAGATGGAGGCCGGCTGCGACGGCATCATCGTCTGCGGATCGCTCGGCGAGGGGCCGATGCTGTCGCCCGACGAGAAGATCGAGGTGCTGAAGACCGCACAGAAGGTCGCCGGCAAGAAGCCGGTGCTGCTGACCGTCAACGAGGCCGGCACACGCGAGGCGGCCAGCATCGCCAAGCGCGCCGCCAAAGAAGGCGCCAATGGCCTCATGGTCGTGCCGAGCCCGATCTACCACACCAATGCGGAAGAGACGGTCGCGGCGCTGCGCGCGGTCGCGCAGGCGGGCGACCTGCCGGTCATGATCTACTCCAACCGGCTTGCCTACCGCGTCGACGTCACCGTCGACCAGATGGAGGAGCTAGCGTCGGACAAGCGCTTTGTCGCGATCAAGGAATCCTCCGACGACATCCGTCGTTCGACCGAGATCATCAATCGCCTGGGCACTCGCTACGACCTGTTCACCGGCGTCGACAATCTGGCCTTCGAGGCGCTCTCGGTCGGCGCCATCGGCTGGGTGGCGGGACTGGTCACAGCCTTCCCGCGCGAGACCGTCGCCATCTTCCAGCTGATGAAGCAGGGCCGCCGCGAGGAGGCGCTCGCCATCTACCGCTGGTTCCGGCCGCTGCTCGATCTCGATGTCTCGACTTACCTGGTCCAAAACATCAAGCTTGCCGAAGTGTTCGCGATCAACACAAATGACCGCGTTCGCATGCCGCGGCAGCCGCTGTCTGGCGAGCGCCGCAAGGCTGTCGAGAAGATCGTCAAGGATGCGCTCGCCGTGCGGCCGAAGCTGCCGCAGTTCTGAGCTGGTATGAAGCGAGCGGGGCGGAGACTGGGACATGCATGCAGGGGGTGACGTACAACGATGAATAGCGATGTTCCAATCGACATCGCCATCATCGGTGGCGGCATCATCGGCATCTGTGCCGCTGCGTCTCTCGCCGAGGCCGGACGCCGGGTCACCGTCTTCGACCGCACAGGCATTTGCGAGGAGACGAGCTCCGGCAACGCCGCCGCCTTTGCCTTTTCCGATGTGCTGCCGCTGGCCCACAAGGGCATGATCCGGCAGCTGCCGAAATGGCTGGCCGATCCGCTTGGCCCGCTCAGCATTCCGCCCGCCTATCTGCCGAAGCTTCTGCCCTGGCTGGTCCGCTTCTGGCGCGCCGGTGCGCTGGGAAAATACGAGGTGAGCCTTGCTGCTCAGGCGGGCATGATGAAGCTCGCCGAGGCGGAGTGGATGGGCCTGCTCGATCGCTCCGGCACGCGGTCGATGCTGCGCGAGGATGGCTCGCTCGAGCTCTATGAAAGCGAAGCCGAGTTCCAGGCCGGGCTGCCCGGCTGGGCGGCGCGTGAGCGTTTCGGCATCGGTTTCCGCCATGTCGAGGGCGAGGAGCTGGCCGCCTTGCAGCCGGGGCTGTCGCCGCGCTTCATCAAAGGCACGTTCGTGCCGGGATGGAAGACGGTCGCCGACCCGAAACTGCTGGGCAAGGCGGTGTGGGCCTACGCACAAAGCAAGGGTGCCCGCTTTGAGATGGCCCGGATCGGCCAAGTCGCGGCGGATCAGGATGGTGCGACGCTGACATTGGCAGACGGCACGACCAGACAGGCGCGACACCTCGTCGTCGCAGCAGGCGCATGGTCGCATCTGCTGGCGAAGCAACTCGGCGATCGCATTCCGCTGGAGACCGAGCGCGGCTATAACACTACGTTGCCGACGAGTGCCTTCGACGTGAAGCGGATGCTGATCTTCTCCGGCCATGGCTTCGTCGTCACGCCGCTCGCAACGGGCCTGCGTGTCGGTGGCGCCGTCGAACTCGGCGGCATCGAGCGGCGGCCCAATTATGCCAGGTCTAAGGCGCTGCTGCAGAAGGCGCAGAAATTCCTGCCGGGGCTCGATCCCTCGGGTGGGCGCGAATGGATGGGGTTCCGCCCCTCGCTGCCGGATTCAGTGCCCGTCATCGGCGGCGCGCCGGGAAGGCGGTCGGTGGTCTATGCCTTCGGCCATGGCCATCTCGGCCTGACCCAGGCGGCGGCCACCGGACGGTTGATCAGGGATCTTGTCCTGGGGCAGACTCCACCGATCGAACTGGCCCCCTTCAGTCCGCAACGATTTTGATATTTTCGGGTTTTGATTTTCGAGGAGCGTCATGGCCAAGAAATCCTTCTTCTGCATAGACGGCCACACCTGCGGCAATCCGGTGCGGCTGGTCGCTGGGGGCGGCCCGCTGCTGCAGGGCGCGACGATGATGGAGCGGCGTGCGCATTTTCTGGCCGAGTATGACTGGATCCGCACCGGCCTGATGTTCGAGCCGCGCGGCCACGACGTGATGTCCGGTTCGATCCTCTATCCGCCGACGCGCGAGGATTGCGACATCGCCATCCTGTTCATCGAAACCTCCGGCTGCCTGCCGATGTGCGGCCATGGCACCATCGGCACGGTGACGATGGCGATCGAGCACGGTCTGATCAAGCCGAAGACGCCGGGCGTGCTTCGGCTCGACACGCCGGCCGGACTTGTCATCGCTGAATACAAACAGGTCGGCGACTATGTCGAGGAGGTGCGCATCACCAATGTGCCGTCCTTCCTCCATGCCGAGGGGCTGACAATTGAATGCCCTTGGCTCGGCGAAATCACCGTCGACGTCGCCTATGGCGGCAACTTCTACGCCATCGTCGAACCGCAGAAGAACTATCGCGACATGGCCGATTATTCGGCGGGCGACTTCATCGCCTGGAGCCCGGTGGTGCGCCAGCGGCTCAACGAGAAATATTCCTTCGTCCATCCTGAGAACCCGGGCATCAACCGGCTGTCGCACATGCTGTGGACCGGTGCTCCGACGGTGGATGGGGCGGATGCCCGCAATGCCGTGTTCTACGGCGACAAGGCGATCGACCGCTCGCCCTGCGGCACCGGCACCTCGGCGCGCATGGCGCAGCTTCATGCCAAGGGCAAACTCAAGGCCGGCGACAGCTTCGTCCATGAATCGATCATCGGTTCGCTGTTCAAGGGCAAGGTCGAAAAAGATGTCACCGTGGCCGGCAAACCGGCCATCATTCCCTCTATCGGCGGCTGGGCGCGGATGACCGGACTGAACACCATCTTCATCGACGACCGCGACCCGTTCGCGCATGGATTTGTTGTCAAGTGATGGGAATCCTGACCTTGCGGAAAGCGAGGGCTTGAAAAACGGATCGTGCCAAAAACGCAAGGATTCCTTTCATCACCTAATTTTGACGGCGATTTCTTCGAAACGGAGCGCATGATGCAGTCGAATCGTCAAAGACATTGCGTTATGCCAATGGTAGGGTCCGCGATAGTCCAGGGGCCGGATGATGGAAAACGGGCAATCGGACAGCGTGCTTCGAAAACACGCATGACGATTGAAAAATGACGTTGCAATCCGGGCTCGAAACTTTACGACTAGGGGAAATACGAAAAGGAATGCGTCTGCATGGGCGACATTCCAGGGGAGCCATGTACACATGCAGTACTTTGTCCAGCAGCTTATCAACGGGCTGACGCTGGGATCGATCTATGGGCTGATCGCGATCGGCTACACGATGGTCTACGGCATCATCGGCATGATCAATTTCGCCCATGGCGACATCTTCATGGTGGGTGCCTTCACAGCACTGATCGTCTTCCTCGCCCTTGGCGCGCTGTTCTATTCAGTGCCGGTTGTGCTGGCGCTGCTGGTCATGATGATCGTGGCGATGCTGCTCACCAGCCTCTACAACTGGACGATTGAAAAAGTCGCGTACCGGCCGCTGCGCGGTTCGTTCCGACTGGCCCCGCTGATCACCGCCATCGGCATGTCGATCGCGCTGTCGAACTTCGTCCAGGTGACGCAGGGTCCCCGCAACAAGCCGATCCCGCCGATGGTCAGCCAGGTTTACAACATCAACGGCATCAGCGTGTCGCTGAAGCAGATCATCATCGTCGTCGTCACGGCGCTGCTGCTGGCGCTGTTCTGGTATCTGGTCAACAAGACCTCGCTCGGGCGAGCGCAACGGGCCTGTGAGCAGGACCGCAAGATGGCGGCGCTGCTCGGCATCGATGTCGACCGCACGATCTCGATCACCTTCATCATGGGTGCGGCCCTTGCCGCGGTCGCCGGCACTTTGTTCCTGATGTATTACGGCGTCATTGCCTTCTCGGATGGCTTCACGCCGGGCGTGAAGGCCTTCACGGCGGCGGTGCTGGGCGGCATTGGTTCGTTGCCGGGTGCTGTGCTCGGCGGGCTGATGATCGGCTTCATCGAGAGCATGTGGTCGGCATATTTCTCGATCGACTACAAGGACGTCGCGGCGTTCTCGATCCTGGCCATCGTGCTGATCTTCCTGCCTTCCGGCATATTGGGCCGGCCAGAAGTCGAAAAGGTCTGAGACCATGGCCGTCACCGTATCTCCGGAGCGCGACACCGTCGCCACGCCTATGCAGCGCGCGTTGCGCGAGTCACTTTATGCCGCTGCCATATCGTTTGGCCTGTTCGTGCTGTTCATCGGCCTGAAGACCGGCCAGAACATTTCTAACGAACTGGTCCTGACGACGCGCTGGGGCCTGCTTGCCGCCGTGGTGATCGCCACGGCCATCGGGCGCTTCCTCTATGTCGCTTATGGCCAGCCCTTCCTCGCCAACCAGAAGATCACCGACATCGCCACCGGTCTGCTGCCGGCCAGCGTGGCGTCGCGTTTCTTCCAGTTGCCGGCCTTCATCGTGGCCTTGGTCGCGGCGGTGGTGTTGTTTGCGGTCAACAGCTCTCTCGTCGGATGGGTGGGAGCCGTGCCGGCCGGCTATCTGCAGTTCCTGCGCGCCCTGGCAATCATCTACGTGCTGGCCTGCGTGATCTATTACTTCCGCGGTTTCATTCACGCCAACTTCACCAAACTCGGCATTGCCGCGCTGATCCTCTATCCGATCCTGGTGGTGGCGATCCTGTCGCTGATGTCCTGGTCGTTCGTCGGCGGGCTGCAAGGCTCGCTGAAATGGGTCGACAATTTCGGCATCCAGATCCTGATCTATGTGATGCTGGCCTGGGGCCTGAACATCGTCGTCGGCCTCGCCGGCCTGCTCGACCTCGGTTATGTCGCCTTCTACGCGGTCGGCGCCTATGCCTATGCGCTGCTCGGCACGCAGTACGGCCTGTCGTTCTGGATCCTTTTGCCGGCCGCCGGCGCCATGGCCGCCTTCTGGGGCGTGCTGCTCGGCTTCCCGGTGCTGCGCCTGCGCGGCGACTATCTGGCGATCGTCACCTTGGCTTTCGGTGAGATCATCCGCCTGGTGCTGATCAACTGGCGCGAGGTCACCAACGGTTCGGCCGGTATTTCCGGCATCCCGAAGGTCACCTTCTTCGGCCTGATGACCTTCAACGTGTCGGACCCCAATTACATCGCCAAGGTGCTGAATCTCGCGACCTCGAGCGCCTACTACAAGATCTTCCTCTATTACCTGATCCTGGCGCTGGCGCTGCTGACAGCCTTCGTCACCATCCGGCTGCGGCGCATGCCGGTCGGCCGTGCCTGGGAAGCGTTGCGGGAGGACGAGATCGCCTGCCGCTCGCTCGGTATCAACACCACCACCACGAAGCTCACAGCCTTCGCCACGGGTGCGATGTTCGGCGGCTTCGCCGGCGCGTTCTTCGCCGCACGGCAGGGCTTCGTCAGCCCGGAATCCTTCGTCTTCCTGGAATCGGCCATCATCCTGGCCATCGTCGTTCTCGGCGGCATGGGTTCGCTGGTCGGCATCGCGGTCGCCGCAATGGTGATGATCGGCGGCACCGAGGCATTGCGCGAACTCGACTTCCTCAAGCAGGTCTTCGGGCCCGACTTCACACCGGAACTCTACCGCATGCTTCTGTTCGGCATGGCCATGGTCATCGTCATGCTGTGGAAGCCGCGCGGCTTCGTCGGCAGTCGTGAACCAACCGCCTTCCTGAAGGAGCGAAAGGCTGTCTCAAGCTCCTTCACCAAGGAAGGACACGGCTGATGAATGCGAACCCTGTTCAGAAGGCCAATTCAGGCGCGAACGACGCTATCCTGCAGGTCGATCATCTGTCGATGAAGTTCGGTGGCCTGGTGGCCATCGGCGATCTGTCTTTCGCCGCCAAGCGCGGCGAGATCACCGCGCTGATCGGCCCCAACGGCGCCGGCAAGACCACGGTGTTCAACTGCATCACCGGCTTTTACAAGCCGTCGGAAGGCATGATCACGCTCAACCGGAACGATGGTTCGACCTTCCTGCTCGAGCGGCTGCCCAACCATGAAATCCCGGCGCGCGCCAAGGTGGCGCGCACCTTCCAGAACATTCGGCTGTTCTCCGGCATGACCCTGCTGGAGAACCTGCTGGTCGCCCAGCACAACAAACTGATGAAGGCATCGGGCTACACGGTCCTCGGCCTTTTCGGCTTCAGCGGCTATCGCAAGGCCTCGGCCGAATCGGTGGAACTCGCCAAGCATTGGCTGGAAAAGGCCGATCTTGTCGACCGTGCCGACGACCCGGCCGGCGACCTGCCCTATGGCGCGCAGCGCCGCCTCGAGATCGCTCGCGCCATGTGCACGGGACCCGAGCTTCTGTGCCTCGACGAGCCGGCGGCCGGCCTCAATCCGAAGGAATCGGCGGCGCTGAACGAGCTGCTGATCGACATCAAGAACACATCCGGTACCTCGATCCTGTTGATCGAGCACGACATGTCGGTGGTCATGCAGATCTCCGACCATGTCGTGGTGCTGGAGTACGGCCGGAAGATCTCCGACGGCAGTCCGCAGTCGGTGCGCACCGACCCGCGCGTCATCGCCGCCTATCTCGGCGTCGACGACGAGGAAGTCGAAGCGGTCCTTACCGAAGTCGGCGACGAAGATGTCATCGAACAGCTCGATACAGGGCCGGATGCCGCGCATGGTCCGGGAACATCGTCGTCCTATCTCGCCGGGCCGGTGACCGACACGGTCGGCCATAGTTCGGGCGAGCGGGTTACGGTGGCCAAGGGAGCGTCAAAGGCCGGTCAGGTTGACGCCAGGTCGCTCGCCGCGGCAAACAAGGCAGCCTCGCTGGCAGCCGTGCCGGCAGCGAAGGCAAAGCCTGCTCCGAAAGCGGCTTCAAAGGCGGCAACCGGCGCGGCGGCGACGTCGACCGCGTCGGCCAAGCCGGCAGCCAAGGCCCCGGCAAAGGCTGGAGAGATCTCCAACCGGCTGGCGGCACCTCGCGGCGGCAAGGCCGATAATTTGACCCGCATCAAGGGCATCGGCACGGTCAACGAGAAGAAGCTCAACGATCACGGCATCTTCCATTTCGACCAGATCGGCGCCTGGAAAAAGGCCGACGTCGAGGCCGCCGAAGCCTATCTCGCCTTTGACGGACGTATCGCGCGCGAGGAATGGGTCAAACAGGCCAGGCTGCTCGGCCAGGGCAAGGACACGGAATTCTCGCGCCGCGTCGATGCGGGCAAGGTGGCGACAAGCCATGCTTCCGCAAAGACTGCAAAGGCAGCCACCGGAAAGACCGGGAGCAAGACCGCTGCCAAGCCCGTGGCGGGCAAGCGCGGAGGGGGCAAGTGATGGCCGCGACAACACTGCTCGATATCAAGGGCGTGCAGACCTATTACGGCAACATCCGGGCGCTGAACGGCGTCGATGTCACCGTCAACCAAGGTGAGATCGTGGCGCTGATCGGTGCCAACGGCGCCGGCAAGTCGACGCTGATGATGACTATTTTCGGCGCGCCGCGGGCTCGCGCCGGCACCATCACCTTTGCCGGCACCGACATCACCCAGATGCCGACGCACGAGATCGCGCGCATGCGCATTGCCCAGTCGCCCGAGGGCCGGCGGATATTTCCGCGCATGACGGTGATGGAAAACCTGCAGATGGGCGCCAGCCTCGACAACCTCAAGCACTATGACGAGGACGTCGAGAAGGTGTTCACGCTGTTCCCGCGTTTGAAAGAGCGCATCACCCAGCGCGGCGGCACGCTGTCGGGCGGTGAGCAGCAGATGCTGTCGATCGGACGCGCGCTGATGGCACGGCCGAAGCTGCTTTTGCTCGACGAGCCGTCGCTGGGTCTCGCGCCGCTGATCGTCAAGCAGATATTCGACGCCATCCGCGAACTGAACCGCACCCAAGGGCTGACCGTGTTCCTGGTCGAGCAGAACGCCTTCGGCGCGCTCAAGCTCGCCACGCGCGGCTACGTCATGGTCAATGGCAATGTGACGATGAGCGGCACCGGCAAGGAACTGCTCGCCAATCCGGAAGTGCGCGCCGCCTATCTCGAAGGCGGACACCACTGAGTTCGGAGCGGAATGCGTGCATCCGCCATTCCGCTCCAGATTGTTTGTTTGTCGCATGATCTTAGTCCGGAAAGTCCGCAACTTTTCGGGGTCATGCTAAGGAGACTTCACCATGCAGGGCATTCTTTACGAGGAACCCTCGATCTGGCAGTTCTTCTTCGTCACCTGTCTGCTCGGCGGCTGGGCGGCGTGGATGACGGGCAAGGCCAGTGCTCAGACGTGGCGCAGCTTCATCCAGCTGTTCGCCTATATGCTGGGCCTCGGCATCGCGATCCGCTTCATCCATCACGCGCTGTTCGGCGGCACCATGTTCTCGCTGCACTATTATGTCGTCGACACCATCGTGCTGATGATCCTCGGCTTCGTCGGCTACCAATACACGCGCACCAACCAGATGGTGACACAGTATAATTGGCTCTACGAAAGAGCTTCACTCTTGAGCTGGAAACCGAAAGGTTGACGTTCATCATTAACGCCGTCTCGAAATTGAATCGGCGTGACAAGTGCCTGAAAATCGGCAAACTATGCTTTCTGCGATAAGGGTGGGCATCGCATGAAAGCTTCATCCACGCCCACTCCGTTAATGGGAGCGTTTAAATGAAAAAGTCACTTTTGTCCGCCGTCGCCCTGACCGCGCTCGTCGCGTTCGGCGGTGCCGCGTGGGCTGACGTAATGGTCGGCGTCGCTGGCCCGATCACCGGTCCGAATGCCGCCTTCGGCGCGCAGTTGCAGAAGGGTGCCGAAGCTGCTGTCGCCGACATCAATGCGGCTGGCGGCATCAATGGCGAGCAGATCAAGCTCGAAGTCGGCGACGACGTTTCCGATCCGAAGCAGGGCATCTCGGTCGCCAACAAGTTCGTCGGCGACGGCGTCAAGTTCGTGGTCGGTCACTTCAACTCCGGCGTCTCGATCCCGGCCTCGGAAGTCTATGCCGAGAACGGCATCGTCGAAGTGACGCCGGCCGCAACCAACCCGCAGTTCACCGAACGCGGCCTGTGGAACGTGTTCCGCACCTGCGGACGCGATGACCAGCAGGGCAGCATTGCCGGCGCTTATCTGGCCGCCAACTTCAAGGATGCCAAGATCGCCGTCGTGCACGACAAGACCACCTACGGTCAGGGCCTTGCCGACGAAACCAAGAAGGCGATGAATGCCAAGGGCCTGACGGAAGTCATGTACGAAGGCATCAATGTCGGCGACAAGGACTTCTCGGCGCTGATCGCCAAGATGAAGGAAGCCGGCGTTTCCATCATCTATTGGGGCGGCCTGCACACCGAAGCCGGCCTGATCATCCGCCAGGCCGCCGACCAGGGCCTCAAGGCGACGCTGGTCTCCGGCGACGGCATCGTGTCGAACGAGTTGGCTTCGATCGCGGGCGACGCGGTTGCGGGCACGCTCAACACGTTCGGTCCGGATCCGCGCCTGATCCCCGCCAACAAGGAACTCGTCGAGAAGTTCCGCGCGCAGGGTTTCGAACCGGAAGCCTACACGCTCTACTCCTACGCAGCCATGCAGGCGATCGCCGCGGCAGCCACCGCTGCCAAGTCGAACGATCCGCAGGCAGTTGCCAAGGCGCTGCATGAAAACGGCCCGTTCAAGACCGTGCTCGGCGACCTGTCCTATGACGCCAAGGGCGACCCGACGCTGCCCGGCTACGTCATGTACGAATGGAAGAAGGGCGACGACGGCAAGTACACCTACATCCAGAAGATGTAAGCTCGTCAGTCTCCAGACCATCTACGATGCCCGGCGCTCGCGCCGGGCATTTTCTTTTGCCATCACGGGGGGCGGCCGATAGAGCCGGGTTCTTAGCCGGTGAATGATCGTGCGCTAACTGCAAAGCCGGCGCTTTTCTTGCTGTTCGGATGAATGCGAAGGGCTTCTGGCGCAATGATTCCATTTCAATCGGTTTAAACGCACGTCAATTTTGTTTGCACTGCAGCATTTTCACGCTAATCATTGCGCCGATTTCTCTTCCTTCCGTTGCTGGAGCCCAGTCCTTGGCCATCACGAAGATCCTCGTCGCCAACCGGTCCGAAATCGCCATTCGCGTTTTTCGCGCGGCCAACGAACTCGGCCTCAAAACCGTGGCGATCTGGGCCGAGGAAGACAAATACTCCCTGCATCGCTTCAAGGCCGACGAGAGCTACCAGGTCGGACGCGGGCCGCATCTGACCCGGGACATGGGGCCGATCGAAAGCTATCTGTCGATCGAGGAGGTGATCCGCGTCGCCAGGCTGTCGGGTGCCGATGCTATTCATCCCGGCTACGGATTGTTGTCGGAAAGTCCCGAATTCGCCGACGCCTGTGCCGAAGCCGGCATTACCTTCATCGGGCCGAAGCCGGACAC
>NZ_RZRK01000659.1:0-3496 GCF_003997835.1 Mesorhizobium sp. M7A.F.Ca.CA.004.12.1.1 | reverse complement strand
ATCGACCGCATCGTTGGTCTGCTCGACCCGGCCGACCGCATCGTCGAGGAATTTGCGCGCCGTCACGATGGCGCCCTGGCCGATCGCCTTGTCGGCGGAAGCGACAAGCCGTTTGATCTCCGGATCGTCGGTGCGCAGTGCTGCACGCTCGGACATCATCTTCTTCAGGCGCTCGGCCTGGGCGTCGAGCACCTTTTGCAGGTCGGTCGGGTCTTCGGGGATCTTTTCCGTGCCGAGCGCCTTCAGCACGCCATAAAGCGCGTCGAGCGGCACGCCTTCCTGCAGCGAGGCCAGTTCCACCTGCGCCCGTTTCGGGTCGGGCAGGCCGGAAATCGTCAGCAGGAGCTGGCGCCTTTCGCCTGTGATCAGTCCGTCGTCGCCGGTCGGCTCCACTGGTGCGACGCCGAAATAGAGCAGCCGGCGCAGGCTTTCATTGATCCAGGGACGCTGCTTCGCTTTTGTGTCGAGATAGACCTCCTCGGTCACCATGCGCATGACCGAGCCGAATTCGGTGCCCTTCATCGCCGCGAGGTGGCGCAGCAGGGCGGACGCGTAAGGGCTGTTTTCGCCGGCGGCGCCATCAAGTGCAGGATGACCCGGTTCTGCGGCAAAGCCGACCACTGTACCCAGGCTCGCGTCGGCCGCCGGTGCATTGCCGAGCGCCTTGGCGCCGCGCACCGGCTCCAACCCGCCGGCGCCTATGGGCGAGGCGGAAGCGGTCGGTGAGCGCCGTACCATGGCATCCGCGGGGAATGGATTGGTGCGGCAGGCATCGAGCAGCATGATCGTCACCGGCACTGTCTTTTTCAATGCCTCCATGACGGCCGATATCGGCACAAGGCTGGTGCCGGCATCCTTCAGCGACGGGACGTCGGCATCGACCGGAACCAGATAGTTTTCGCCGCCGGCCTCGATGCCATGACCGGAGTAGTAGATGAAGGCGACATCGGCGCCGTCGGCATCTTCGGTGAACCGCTCCAGGTCGCGCTTCAGCTTGGTGGCGTCGCGGTCGGTGACGCTGCGGGCGTCGAAGCCAAGGTCGGTCAGCATCTTGGCCATGTCGCGGGCGTCGTTGGCGGGGTTGGGCAGGGCGGCGATGTGCAGGTAATTCGACTGGCCGATGATCAGCGCCACGCCCTTAAGGCTTTTCGTCTCGGCAACTGCAAGCGCGGTCGCGGCAAGGCAAAGCAGTGCGGCGACGATAGCCGTCAGCCATGCCCGCCGCAAACGACTAAGGTTCGAGAGTCCGACAAAAGCCATTTGTCGTTCGTGTCCGCCCTGATGATCCAACCCTCTATAACGCTGCCAGCCGACGATGATCAAATTCAGGCGCGATTGCGTCGCGGTCGTGGCTCGCCTATCACGGGAAATTCGCCCGTCACGGTAAAAATGTCTCCGCTCACCGAAACCGTCCTTTTCGTCTTCAGCCTTGTCGCGCTCGGCTATCTCGCCGGGTTTACCGGCTATTTGAAGCCAGCGAGCGGCGAGGGGATATCGGAATTTGCCATCAACGTGGCGATGCCGCTGCTTCTGTTCCAGACAATGGTGAAGTCCGATTTCCACGGCGTGGCGCCATGGTCGCTGTGGGGCGCCTATTTCGCCGCGGTCGCCATCACTTGGGCCGCCGGCCATCTGGTCACCACCCGTATCTTCGGCAGGGATGCCCGCGCCGGCGTCGTCGGCGGGGTTTCGTCCGCCTTTTCCAATATCGTGCTGCTCGGCGTTCCCTTCATTCTTGGCATCTTCGGCCCGAGCGGCTTCGAAGTGCTGTCGCTGCTGGTCTCCGTGCATCTGCCGATCATGCTGATGGCCTCGATCGTGTTGTTCGAAGTCTTCGGCCGCGGCAGCGGCGAACCCGTGCATCCCTTGCGCGTTATCCGTAGCTTCCTCAGGCGGCTTTTCATGAATCCGTTGATCATCGGCATTCTGGCAGGCCTTGCATGGCGCATCACGGGTGCGCCGCTGCCTGATGTCGCCATGCGCCTGGTCGATGCGCTGGCCGATACGGCCGGTCCGGTGGCGCTGTTTGCCATGGGGCTCAGCCTGCGCCGCTTCGGCATTTCGGGCAATGTCAGGCCGGCGTTGGTGCTTTCGGTGCTGAAGCTGTTCCTGATGCCAGCGCTGGTCCTGGTCTTCGTCTGGCTGCTCGGCTTGCCGCCCTTGACGGCCAAGGTGGCGGTGATGGTGGCCGCGATGCCATCCGGCGTCAATTCCTATCTGATCGCGGTGCAGTTCAACACCGGCCAGGCGTTGGCGTCGAACCAGATGACCATCGCCACGGCCTGCGCCGCCGTCACCACCGCTTTCTGGCTGACTGTTGTCTTGCACGTTTTCGGGTAAGGCATCGGGGTAAGCACGTCGCCTGCTCTCGTCTCGCTGTGGCCCAAGCCCTATATGCCATCTTGCGATTGCTTGCGGGCCTTGCCCTCGGTAAAGAGCAGTGGCTCCGGCGTGCCGGCTTCAGTCCATGGCGCACGCTCACCGAAGATTTCACAGACCGGCCCGTCAGGGCGCTGAACGGAGGATAGACCATGCTTCAGAAAACCAGCCATTTCATGCGGCAGGCCAATCTCATCAACGGCGAGTGGGTGCAGGCCGACAGCGGCCAGACGGTCGACGTCAACAATCCGGCCACCGGTCTCAAGATCGGCACCGTGCCGAAGTCGGGCAAGGCCGAGACGCGCCGCGCCATCGAGGCCGCCGCCGTCGCCTTCAAGTCGTGGCGCAAGACCACCGCGCTCGAGCGCTCGAAGCTGCTGCGCAAGCTGCATGACGCGATGATGGACAATCAGGACGTGCTGGCCGAACTGCTGACCATCGAGCAGGGCAAGTCGCTGTTCGAATCGAAGGGCGAGATTGGCTCCGCCGCCGCCTATATCCTGTGGTTCGCCGAGGAAGGCCGCCGCACCTATGGCGATGTCGTGCCCTCACCATGGGCGGACCGCCGCATCCTGGTGACCAAGGAGCCGGTCGGCGTCATTGCCGCCATCACGCCATGGAATTTCCCGTCCTCGATGCTGGCTCGCAAACTCGGCCCGGCGCTCGCCGCCGGCTGCACCGCGGTGGTCAAGCCGGCGTCGCAGACGCCGTATTCGGGTCTCGCCTGGGGCGCGCTCGCCGAGGAAGTCGGCTTCCCCAAGGGCGTCGTCAACATCCTGACCGGTTCGGCCAGCGAGATCGGCGACGAGATCTGCGCCAATCCGCTGGTGTCGAAGATCACCTTCACCGGATCGACCGAAGTCGGCAAGCTTCTCATCCAGAAGTCGTCGGTCACCGTCAAGAAGGTATCGATGGAGCTCGGCGGCAACGCGCCGTTCATCGTTTTCGACGACGCCGACCTCGAGCGCGCGGTCGCCGGTGCGATCACCGCCCCCCCCCCCCCCCCCCCCCCCCCCCCCCCCCCCCCCCCCCCCCCCCCCCCCCCCCCCCCCCCCCCCCCCCCCCCCCCCCCCCCCCCCCCCCCCCCCCCCCCCCCCCCCCCCCCCCCCCCCCCCCC
>NZ_RZRK01000658.1:0-3497 GCF_003997835.1 Mesorhizobium sp. M7A.F.Ca.CA.004.12.1.1 | reverse complement strand
CCCTTGCGCGCCTTGCGCAGCAGTTTCTGCACGACGTCATTGTGGCTTTGCGGCCAGTGCCAGCTCCGCCGCAGCCGCCAGCCGTCGACGATGTCGCCCACCAGATAGATGATATCGGCATCGTGATATCGAAGGAAATCGATCAGGAACTCGGCCTTGGCCGCCTTCGAGCCCAGATGGACGTCGGATATGAACATGCTGCGGAAAGTGCGGGGCTCTTGGCCGGACATCGCGATTTCACCGTTGCTTTCGCGAGCCTATGCCCCGATTCATGCAACAACCGTATGACGGTTGCGATTGGTCCAGCCGAAGGACTAGCTTGCCGGCCAAATCACAGGAGAAATCGTCATGGATCTCGGTATCCGCGGAAAGAAGGCCATCGTCTGCGCTTCGAGCAAGGGACTTGGGCGCGGTTGCGCCATGGCGCTGGCCGAGGCCGGCTGCGATGTCGTGGTCAACGGGCGCAACGCCGAACTGGTGGCGAAAACCGCCGCGGAGTTGCGCGAGCGATATGGCGTCACGGTGACGGAAGTCGTCGGCGACGTTTCGAAGCCGGAGGTGCAGAAGGCGCTGCTCGCGGCCTGTCCCGAGCCGGATATCCTGGTCAACAACAATGGCGGCCCGCCGCTTCGCGATTTCCGCACGCTCGATCGCGAAAAGATCCTCGAAGGCGTCACCCAGAATATGGTGACGCCGATCGAGCTCGTGCAGGCCGTGCTGGACGGCATGGCGGCACGCGGCTTCGGCCGCATCGTCAACATCACATCGCTGTCGGTCTATGTGCCCATTCCCGGCCTCGACCTGTCGTCCGGCGCGCGTGCCGGCCTGACCTCGTTCCTTGCCGGCGTGGCCAGAACGGTGATCGACCGCAACGTGACCATCAACAGTCTTTTGCCGGGCAAACTCGACACCGACCGGCTGCGCGGCCCGCACGAGGCCGGCACCATCGAGGATCCTGCCGCAGCCGCTGCACGCAAGACCCGCATCAGCGCTGATGTTCCGGCCAAGCGGCTCGGCACGCCGGAAGAATTCGGCCAGATCTGCGCCTTCCTGTGCTCGGTCCATGCGGGCTATCTGACCGGGCAGAACATACCGGTCGATGGTGGTCTCTACGTCAGCGCCTTTTGATCAACTTGTCCGTGAAACTGTAGGAGCCGTCCGTTAGAGAATCGGCATAAGCATTTGATCATTAGCGACTTTCTACGCGCCGCCGGGTAAAGCTGCCGGCGCGTCAATTAGCGTCGCGAAAAACCACGGCTGCATGCTAAAAGGGAATCTCCAGCCAGATTTCGAGGGAGCGGCCGCATGGAAGGCGAGAGCAAAAAGACGGCACGTTCGGACCTCGACGAAGCCGCCCTCTACTTCCACAAGCACCCAAGGCCGGGAAAACTCGAGATCCAGGCGACCAAGCCGCTCGGCAACCAGCGCGACCTCGCGCTCGCCTATTCGCCTGGTGTCGCCGCCCCTTGCCTGGAAATCCGCGACGATCCGGCGACCGCCGCCGACTACACCGCACGCGCCAATCTGGTCGGCGTCGTCACCAACGGATCGGCGGTGCTCGGCCTCGGCAATATCGGCCCGCTGGCCTCCAAGCCGGTGATGGAAGGCAAGGCCGTCCTGTTCAAGAAGTTCGCCGGTATCGATGTCTTCGACATCGAGATCGACGCGCCGGGGATCGAGCGCATGGTCGAGACGATCTCGGCGCTGGAGCCGACTTTCGGCGGCATCAACCTCGAAGACATCAAGGCACCGGAATGCTTCGAGGTCGAGGAACAGTTGAAGGCGCGCATGAAGATACCGGTGTTCCACGACGACCAGCATGGCACCGCCATCATCGTCGCTGCCGCCGTGCTCAACGGGCTGGAATTCGCCCGAAAAACCATATCGGACATCAAGATCGTCACCTCCGGCGCCGGGGCTGCCGCCCTTGCCTGCCTCAACCTGCTGGTCTCGCTCGGCGCCAAAGTCGAAAACATCTGGGTCACCGACCGTTTCGGCGTTGCCTACAAAGGGCGGACCGACGAGATGGACCGCTGGAAAGACCCTTATGTGAAGGACACCGAGGCGCGCACGCTGGCCGACGTCATATCGGGCGCAGATGTCTTCCTCGGCCTCTCGGCGGCAGGCGTGCTGAAGCCGGAACTGCTTGAGCACATGGCGCCAAAACCGCTGATCCTGGCGCTGGCCAACCCCAATCCGGAGATCATGCCGGAAACGGCGCGTGCGGCGCGTCCCGATGCGATGATCTGCACAGGCAGGTCCGATTTTCCCAATCAGGTCAACAACGTACTGTGTTTTCCTTACATCTTCCGCGGCGCGCTCGACTGTGGTGCCAGCGCTATCAACGAGGAGATGAAGATGGCGGCGGTCCGCGCCATCGCAGCCCTTGCCCGCGAGGAACCTTCAGATGTCGCTGCCCGCGCCTATTCCGGCGAGACGCCGATCTTCGGCCCTGAATTCCTGATCCCTTCGCCCTTCGATCCACGCCTGATCCTGCGCATAGCGCCCGCGGTCGCCAAGGCGGCCTGCGACACCGGTGTCGCGACGCGGCCGATCACCGATTTCGCCGCCTATATCGACAAGCTGAACCGCTTCGTCTTCCGCTCCGGCCTGGTGATGAAGCCGGTGTTCTCGTCCGCCAAGGCATCGAGCGCCAAGCGCGTCATCTATGCAGACGGCGAGGATGAGCGCGTGCTGCGCGCCGCCCAGGTGGTGCTCGAGGAAGGCATCGCCGAGCCGATCCTGATCGGCCGGCCGCACGTCATCGAGGTGCGCCTGAAGCGCTACGGCTTGCGCATCAAGCCCGGTGTGGATTTCGGCCTGATCAACCCGGAAGACGATCCGCGCTACCGCCATTATGTCGACCTTCTGATCGAACTCGCCGGCCGGCGCGGCGTCACGACGGAAGCCGCGCGCACCATGGTGCGCACCGACAACACGGTGATCGCAGCACTTGCGCTGAAACGCGGCGATGCCGATGCAATGGTTTGCGGCCTCGAAGGGCGCTTCGAGCGGCATCTGCGCAACGTCACCTTGATCATCGGCCCGCGCACCGGCGTCAAGGATCGCGACCTGTCGACGCTCTCGATGCTGATCTCGCAGCGCGGCATCATCTTCCTGACCGACACGCATGTCTCCGTCGACCCGACGGCGGAAGAAATCGCTGAGATGACGGTGCTGGCGGCGGAAGAAATCCAGCGCTTCGGCATCGAGCCGAAGGCAGCGCTGCTCTCGCATTCGGATTTCGGCTCGCGCGATTCGCCCAGTGCCCTGAAGATGCGGCAAGCGGCGGCGATCCTGGCGCGCATTGCCCCAGAGCTGGAATGCGATGGCGAGATGCACGCCGATTCCGCTCTGTCGGAGCATCTGCGCCAGCGCGTATATCCGCATTCACGGCTGAAGGGCGAAGCCAATTTGCTGGTGTTCCCCAATCTCGATTCGGCCAACATCACGCTGACGGCGCTCAGGACCATGATGGATGCGCTACACGTCGGGCC
>NZ_RZRK01000657.1:0-3501 GCF_003997835.1 Mesorhizobium sp. M7A.F.Ca.CA.004.12.1.1 | reverse complement strand
GGCCGACGCCGATCCGGAGATTTTCGGGGCCATCCGCAACGAACTCGGCCGCCAGCGCCACGAGATCGAACTGATCGCCTCGGAAAACATTGTTTCCCGCGCCGTGCTTGAAGCGCAGGGCTCGATCATGACCAACAAATATGCCGAGGGCTATCCCGGCAAGCGCTATTATGGCGGCTGCCAGTTCGTCGACGTGGCCGAGGAACTGGCCATCGAGCGCGCCAAGAAGCTGTTCGGCTGCAACTTCGCCAACGTCCAGCCGAATTCCGGCAGCCAGATGAACCAGGCGGTGTTCCTGGCGCTTTTGCAGCCGGGCGACACGTTCATGGGCCTCGACCTCAATTCCGGCGGCCATCTGACCCACGGTTCGCCGGTCAACATGAGCGGCAAATGGTTCAAGGTCGTCTCCTATGGCGTGCGCCAGGACGACCATCTGCTCGACATGGATGCCATCGAGAAGACCGCGCATGAGACCAAGCCGAAGCTGATCCTGGCCGGCGGCACCGCCTATTCGCGCGTCTGGGACTGGAAGCGGTTTCGCGAGATCGCCGACGCGGTCGGCGCTTATCTGATGGTCGACATGGCGCACATCGCCGGCCTGGTCGCCGGCGGCGTGCATCCGTCGCCGCTGCCGCACGCCCATGTCGTGACCACCACGACGCACAAGTCGCTGCGCGGCCCGCGCGGCGGCATGATCCTGTGCAATGACGAGGACATCGCCAAGAAGATGAATTCGGCGGTGTTCCCCGGCCTGCAGGGCGGTCCGCTGATGCATGTCATCGCTGCCAAGGCTGTCGCTTTCGGCGAAGCGCTGAAGCCGAGTTTCAAGGTCTATGCCGAGAGCGTTGCCGCCAACGCCAAGGCGCTGGCCTCCAGCCTCAAGGAGACTGGTCTCGACATCGTCTCCGGCGGCACCGACAACCATCTCATGCTGGTGGACCTCAGGCCCAAGAACGCCACCGGCAAGCGCGCCGAGGCGGCGCTCGGCCGCGCCAACATCACCTGCAACAAGAACGGCATTCCGTTCGACCCGGAAAAGCCTTTCGTCACCTCGGGCGTGCGTCTCGGCACCCCGGCCGGCACCACGCGCGGCTTCGGCCAGGCCGAATTCCGCGAGATCGGCAAGCTGATCGCCGAAGTGCTGGACGGTCTCAAGGTTGCGAATTCCGACGAGGGCAATGCCGCTGTCGAAGCTGCGGTCAAGGCCAAGGTCGTGGCGCTGACCGATCGCTTCCCGCTCTATCCCTATCTCGGCTGACGCGATAGGAAGGCTTACCGCCTGCTGCAACGACAAGCGTCGTTTCAGCAGGCCGGGGCGACCGGCAGGAGCCTTGATGATGCGACCATTTCGTTTCGCCGACCTTGGTGCCGTTGGCGCTCTGGCCGCTTTGATCGCCGTGCCTTTCCCCGCCGCCTTGGCGAAAACCGCCTCTGCTCAACCAGCGCCTGCGCAACCCGCACCTCAGGCCGAGCCGGCGGCGCCCGCCCAGGTGGCACCCAAGCTCGAAACGTTCGGCAGATGGTCGACCCTGGTCGACGAGGTCGACACCGGTGAGGATCTGCGCAAGACCTGCGCTGCCTCGACCGCCTTTATCGGCGCGGGCGGCGTGCCCGGTACCTTGACGCTCGTCATCACGAACGGCGATGCACTGCCGCCGGATGCCTACCCCTCCATAACCATCGCCGTCGACAACAAGGGTCTGCCGGCCGGCAAGTCGATTGCCGCCACCATCGGCGACGACAAGGGCCGTGTCGCCGCCAAACTCCATTCCGATGGCGCCGTCAACGGCCGGCTCAGCTGGACCGTGGACAATCAGGCCAAGATCAGCCTGGCGCTCTTGCGCGCCATGCGCCGGGCATCGGTGCTTGATGTCTCCTTTGGCGACGCGCCTGTTGGAAGCATATCCATGGACGGCTTCACCAAGGCCTATCGCAGCCTCGGTGCATCGTGCGGATTCCCGACCGCCGACGTAGCTCCCTGAAGACATCGGTACGCGGTGCGGCTGCCTGGCGAGGCTGGCAATCCTGCTTGCGCCTCGCTATCTCTGAAGGGCGTGGGGCTGTTGGCGACACTTTGCCATCGCTGCAAAAACCTCTAAGCCTTTCGCTTCACCAGATTCGCCAACCAAAGGCTTCTCCATGCGCTGTCCCTATTGCCAGTCAGAAGATACGCAGGTGAAGGATTCGCGCCCCGCAGAGGATGGCGCGGCGATCCGCAGGCGGCGTGTCTGCCCCGATTGCGGCGGTCGCTTCACCACCTTCGAGCGCGTGCAGTTGCGCGACCTCGTCGTGGTCAAGAAATCGGGCCGCAAAGTGCCCTTCGACCGCGACAAGCTGCTGCGTTCGGTGGAGATCGCCGTGCGCAAGCGCAATGTCGATCCCGAGCGCATCGACCGCGCGGTGACCGGCATCGTGCGCCAGCTCGAAAGTTCCGGCGAGACGGAGGTTGCTTCGGGAGAAGTCGGCCGGCTGGTCATGGAAGCGCTGAAGTCGCTCGACGATGTCGCCTATGTCCGCTTTGCCTCGGTCTACCGCAATTTTCGCGAGGCCAAGGATTTCCATGAATTGCTGGGCGAGCTCAAGGGCGACGAAATCAAGGGTGAAGAGGAAGCCAGCTGAGCATGACTGCAAGCGAACAGGCCGCCCTTGATCGCCGCTTCATGGCGGCGGCACTCAGACTGTCGCGAAAAAATTCGGGGCGCACCGCGACCAACCCGTCCGTCGGCACGCTGATCGTACGCGATGACGGCAACGGTCCGATGATCGTCGGCACCGGCGTCACCGCTGTCGGCGGCCGCCCGCATGCCGAGACCGAGGCCCTGGCCGAGGCCGGCGAGCTCGCGCGCGGCGCCACCGCTTACGTCACGCTGGAGCCTTGCGCCCATCACGGCCGCACGCCGCCTTGCGCCAATGCGCTGGTCAATGCCGGTGTCGCGCGCGTCGTCGGTGCGGCCAGCGATCCCGATTCGCGCGTGTCCGGCAAGGGCTACGCGATCCTGCGTGCCGCCGGTGTCGAGGTGGTCGAGAAGGTGTTGGCCGAGCAAGCCTCCGAGCAGATGGCCGGCTATTTGATTCGTTCGTTGAGAAAACGCCCGGAAGTGATTCTCAAGCTTGCGCTTTCCAGCGACGGCAAGATCGGCAGGGAAGGCGGTGGGCAGGTGTCGATCACCGGAGATATCGCGCGCCGCGAAGTGTATCTGATGCGCGCCGAGGCGGATGGCATACTGGTTGGTATCGGCACGGCCCTTGAGGACGATCCGGCCCTGACGGTGCGTTTGCCGGGGCTGGAGAACCGTTCGCCTGCCCGCATCGTGCTCGACCGCCAGATCCGGTTGCCGGAGGCCTCGAAGCTGGTTTCGGGCGTCGACCGGGTGCCGCTCTATATCGCCGCCTGCCTGGAGGCCGATCCGCTGCGGCGCGCAGCACTCGAACGCGCCGGCGTCCGCTTCATCGGCACCGAGACCCATGAAGGCGGCGTCGCGCTGCCGGAACTGCTCGAGG
>NZ_RZRK01000656.1:0-3502 GCF_003997835.1 Mesorhizobium sp. M7A.F.Ca.CA.004.12.1.1 | reverse complement strand
GTCGATCTGAGCTCGGCAAAGCGGGTCGACGATCCGGTCAAGATGGCGCAGACCGCAGAAATCGACGTGTTCGTCGAAGCACTTTGCCGAGCTCAGATCGACGCCGCGATCGCGCTTCTGGTCGCGCGCCGAGACGGCGGTGACGATCACGTCACGGCCGCACTGGCGGGTCAGTTCCACCGCTTTGTCGCGCAGCACGCGCGCCACCGACGCGCCAACGGTGCCGAGGCCGGCAATTCCAACACGCAATGCTTCAGCCATGTCCGGCGACGTCCCTCAAAGTCAGATCGAATTTGCGTGCGGCAAGCTTACCGGTGAGCGGAGAGCGGCACGACGTTGTTGGGCTGCTTGGCGCTGGTCGACAGGAAGCGCTTGATGTTGCGCGCCGCCTGCCGGATCCTGTGCTCGTTCTCGACCAGAGCGACGCGCACGAATTCGTCGCCATGCTCGCCGAAGCCAACACCGGGCGCCACGGCCACGTCGGCATGTTCGATGAGCAGCTTGGAGAATTCGAGCGAGCCGAGATGTCGGAACGGCTCCGGGATTGGCGCCCAGGCGAACATCGATGCCGCCGGTGCCGGAATGGTCCAGCCAGCGCGGCCGAAGGCATCGACCATCACATCGCGGCGCTTGTGGTAGATGTCGCGCACTTCGGCGATGTCGGCGCCGTCGCCATTGAGCGCATGTGCCGCCGCCACCTGGATCGGCGTGAAGGCGCCGTAATCGAGGTAGGATTTCACCCGCGTCAGCGCCGAGATCAGCCGCTCGTTACCGACGGCAAAGCCCATGCGCCAACCGGGCATGGAGAAGGTCTTCGACATGGAGGTGAATTCGACGCAAACGTCGATCGCGCCAGGCACCTGCAGCACCGAAGGCGGCGGATTGCCGTCGAAATAGATCTCCGAATAGGCAAGGTCGGACAGGATGATGATGTCGTTCTTCTTGGCGAAGGCGACCACATCCTTGTAGAAATCGAGCGAGGCGACCAGCGCCGTCGGGTTCGACGGATAGTTGAGGATCAGCGCCAGCGGCTTCGGGATCGAATGTTTGACCCCGCGCTCGAGCGCCGGGATGAAGCCGTCGTCCGGCTCCACCTGCAGCGAGCGGATGACGCCACCCGACATGATGAAGCCGAAGGCATGGATCGGATAGGTCGGGTTCGGGCACAGGATCACGTCGCCGGGCGCCGTGATCGCCTGCGCCATGTTGGCGAAGCCTTCCTTCGAGCCAAGCGTGGCCACCACTTGCGTGTCGGGGTTGAGCTTCACGCCGAAGCGCCTGCCATAGTAGGCGGCTTGGGCGCGACGAAGGCCCGGAATGCCGCGCGACGAGGAATAGCGATGCGTGCGCGGGTCGCGCACGACCTCGCACAATTTGTCGACGATAGCCTTGGGCGTCGGCAGGTCCGGATTGCCCATGCCCAGGTCGATGATGTCGGCGCCACGCGATCGGGCGCTGGCCTTGAGCCGGTTGACCTGCTCGAACACGTAAGGCGGAAGCCGGCGAACCTTGTGAAATTCTTCCATGGCAGTTCCAGACAGCGAAGGGGGTGTTGGGCGCGCGCTATATACTTATTTGCAGGTAGGGTCGAGGGCGGGGTCGCATTTGGCTTCGATCTGCTTCAGCGTTTCGTCGCCATGCTTCTTGGCCAAATCCGTCAGCGCCGCCTGGTTGGCGACCTTCGGGCCGCCGCCCTTTGCCGCCTGCGCATTCTCATCCGCCTTCAATTGCGCGAGCTTGGCGTTCTTCTCGGCTTCGGTGAACTGAGGCGCCGCCACTTGCGGCTTGATGTTCAGGTTCGGAAAGGTGCCGGTATCCTTCGGCCCCGTACCCGCAGCGACAGGCGTCGGGCCATTCGTGTTGGTGCTCGAGCACCCGGCAATCCCGATGAGGACGATCGCCGCGCCGATGCGGCAAAAATGTCCGGCACCGAAAAAAACAGTTTCGCCAATATTAATCGTCATATTGTTTCCTTGGCAGCCGAGGTAGAGCGAGATTGGCCCGGTCGGATGTCCCATGTTAATATGTCAAGAAAAGGCCTCGGGAGGAACCCCGCCAACCATGTCCAAAACACCCGATTCGGGCAAAGCGGAAGATGACGAGCCTTCGACCGTCGAGCAATATCTGGTGAAGGACCCGGAACGCTTCGCCCTGAACATGGCGCGCATGATCGAGCAGGCCGGCAAGGCCGCTTCCGCCTGGGCCGAGCCGCGCGAAAAAGGCGACGTGCGCGACCATGTCGCCGAGCCCGTTGTCGATATGGTGAAGACCTTTTCCAAGCTCAGCGAATACTGGCTTGCCGATCCGCAGCGCGCGCTGGAAGCGCAGACGCGGCTGTTCTCCGGCTATATGACGGTCTGGGCCAACGCCATTCAGCGCACCAGCAACGCCGCGCAAGACACCGAAGACGCGGTCAAGCCGGAGCGCGGCGACAAGCGGTTCCTCGACCCGGAATGGGGCCGCAACGCCTTCTTCGATTTCCTCAAGCAGGCCTATCTCGTCACCTCGCGCTGGGCGGCCGATCTGGTCGAGCACGCCGAAGGCCTTGACGAGCACACCCGCCACAAGGCCGGCTTTTACGTCAAGCAGGTGTCCAACGCCATCTCGCCGTCGAATTTCATCCTGACCAATCCGGAACTGTTCCGTGAAACCGTCGCGTCGAACGGCGAAAACCTGGTGCGCGGCATGAAGATGCTGGCCGAGGACATCGCCGCCGGCAAGGGCGACCTGAAGCTGCGGCAGGCTGACTACTCACCCTTCGAGATCGGCAGGAACATCGCCACCACTCCCGGCAAGGTGGTCGGCCGCAGCGACGTCGCCGAAATCATCCAGTACGACCCGGCGACCGAGACGGTGCTCAAGCGGCCCTTGCTGATCTGCCCGCCATGGATCAACAAATTCTACATCCTCGATTTGAACCCGCAGAAATCCTTCATTCGCTGGGCGGTTGAACAGGGCCACACCGTGTTCGTCATCTCCTGGATCAATCCGGACGAGCGCCACGGCACCAAGAGTTGGGAAGCCTATATCCGCGAGGGTCTGCAATACGGCCTCGACACCGTCGAGAAGGCCACCGGCGAACGCGACGTCAACGCGATCGGCTATTGCGTTGGCGGCACGCTTCTGGCGGCGGCACTGGCGCTGATGGCGCAAGAGGGCGACGACCGCATCAAGTCGGCGACCTTCTTCACCACGCAGGTCGACTTCACCCATGCCGGCGACCTGAAAGTGTTCGTCGACGAAGAACAGGTCGCCGCTGTGGAAAAGTCGATGAGCGAAAAAGGCTATCTCGACGGCACCAAGATGGCGACCGCCTTCAACATGCTGCGCTCAGGCGACCTGATCTGGCCCTATGTCGTCAACAACTACATGCGCGGCAAGGATCCCCTGCCCTTCGACCTGCTCTACTGGAATGCAGATTCCACCCGCATGGCGGCGGCCAATCACTCTTTCTACCTGCGCAACTGCTATCTTGAGAACAACCTTTCGCAAGGCACGATGG
>NZ_RZRK01000655.1:0-3503 GCF_003997835.1 Mesorhizobium sp. M7A.F.Ca.CA.004.12.1.1 | reverse complement strand
CAACCCGCCGATAGTAAGCCGGCTGCCGTCGCCGAGAGGCTGGAAGAGGAATTCCGGGCGAAAAGCTGCGACGGGTTCAACATCCTGATGCCGGCACAGCTTTCAGCGCTCGACGATTTCGTCGATCTGGTTTTGCCGGAACTGAGGCAGCGTGGCCTGTTTCGAGAGAACTATCGCGGCACGACGTTGCGCTCGCATCTCGGGCTTGCCGGCGGAGGTGACCGATGACCGCTCGCCAGATCAAGCTCGGCGCCTTCCTGTGGGCGACAGGCCACCACATCGCGGCCTGGCGCCATCCCAAGGCACACGTCACCGCCGGCACTGACATCGACCATTACATCGCGCTGGCGCGCACGGCGGAAGCGGCGAAGTTCGACATGATCTTCTGCGAAGATGCCGCAGGCCTGCGCGAAGCCAATGTCGGCATTGCCAGCCAGACTTCGCGCTCGATCGGCTTCGAGCCGATCAGCCTGCTTTCGGCGCTCGCCGTCCAGACCAGCCGCATCGGCCTCGTCTCGACAGCCTCGACAAGCTACAACGAGCCCTATGGCCTGGCGCGAGCCTTCCTGTCGCTCGACCATCTGAGCGGCGGCAGGGCCGGCTGGAACCTGGTCACCTCGGCCAGCCCTGTCGAGGCCGCCAATTTCGGCTCGACCGGCCTCAAGCCCCATGCCGATCGCTATGAGCGCGCGCGCGAATTCGCCGAGGTGGTAACCGGGCTCTGGAACGGCAAGCTCGATGGAGCTTCTGGATCCGGACATGACGGCCAGAGCTTTTCGGTTCGCGACCCGCTCGATCTGCCGCGTTCGCCGCAGGGCGCGCCTGTCATGGTCCAGGCCGGCGCCTCGGATGTCGGCCGCGACCTTGCCGCCCGCACCGCCGATGTGGTGTTCACCGCGGCGCAGACCTTCGAGGAAGCGAAGGCCTTCTACGACGATCTCAAGGGGCGTCTGGCGGCCTACGGGCGCGAGCCTGACGACATCAAGATCATGCCGGGCGTCGCGCCAGTGGTGGCGGAGACCGAAGCGGAGGCCCGTGAAAAATATGAGGAATTGCAGGCGCTGATCCCCGACGACGTCGGTGTGGCGCTGCTGTCCAGCTATCTCAGCATCTCCGATCTGTGGCGCTACCCGATCAACGGGCCGCTGCCGGACCTGCCGGAGAGCGAGGGGATGAAAAGTCGGCAGGCGCTGGTCATCGAGCAATCGCGCCGCGACGGCCTCTCTATCCGCGAGCTTGCCCGGCATTTCGCCGGCGCGCGTGGCCATTGGCGCATCGTCGGCACGGCGGCCCAGGTTGCCGATGAGTTGCAGGCGCGGTTCGAAGGCGGTGCCGCCGACGGCTTCAACGTCATGCCCTCTTATTTCCCCGGCGAACTCAATGCCTTTGCGATGCTCGTCGTGCCTGAACTGCAGCGGCGCGGCCTGTTCCGCACGGAGTACGAGGGCCGCACATTGCGCGACCAACTGGGTTTGAAACAGCCGGTTTAGCTGTGGCGCAGCCTAGCCTGCCATCACCCTGCCATGCGGAATTTGATGGTCGGCACTTGAGGTTGCGTTGTGACTGACCAGCGCCGTCATGATCTCGGCCGCCGCCAGCGCCGCGATGACCTGCGGGCGCTTGTCCTTGACGGTGTCGCCGCCGATTGGCGAGACGAGGCGGGCAAACTCAGCTTGACTGCCATCCGCCGATTTCAGGAACCAGTTCCTGAACGTCGCTTTCTTGGTCTTCGAGCCGATCATGCCGACATAGGCGGCATCGTCGCGTTTCAGCGCCTCGGCGACGATCAGGAAATCCAGCGCATGGTCGTGGGTCAGGATGGCGAAGGCAGTGCCGGCGGGAGCATCGCGCACCATCGCCTCGGGCATCGGCGTCAGCCGCATCTCTACGGTTTCCGGCATGCCTTCCAGTGCTTCGGCGCGCGTCTCGATGACGACGCCGTGCACGGGAAGAAGTGCGATCGTCGACGCCAGCGCCTGGCCGACATGGCCGCCGCCGAAGACGTAGACATATGGCAGGTGTGCCTCTTCGGCTTCCGCAACCGCAACCAGTTCGGCGGCAAGCGCGGCATCGACGAGCCGGATCAGCACTTCGACGCGCCCGCCGCAGCATTGGCCGATTTCCGGGCCTAGCGGGACGTCCAGGGTAGCGCAGACTTTGTCAACCTCGATGCGGGTTCCCCTCCCCCTCGAGGGGAGGGTGGCGGCGAAGCTGCCGGGTGGGGTCGGATCGACCGGGCTCAACGCCCTGGCGGTGCCTTCTGATAGGACCCCCTCTGTCGGCTTCGCCGACATCTCCCCCTCAAGGGGGGAGAAGAGCATCTGCCTGGCCCTGTCGATTGCCATGTATTCGAGCTGACCGCCGCCGATCGTGCCAAAGATCGCCGCCCGCGAGACGAGCATAAATGCGCCCTTCTCGCGTGGCGTCGAACCTTTTGTGCCAGCCACTTCGACCAGGGCAATCCGGTCGGCGCTGGCAAGGAAGTCTCTCAGGCTTTGCACTTTCGAATTCATCATTCGCATTCCCGTGCGGGAAATATAGGTTTTTTCGGCCCGGATTGCACACATTGCTGACCCCCTGGGCCGGATTCAGGCGCCGGCCTCTTTCTTCAGCCGCTCGATCGCCATCAGCACGCGTTCCGGTGTGGCGGGGGCATCGAGGCGCGGGCAAATCTTGTTGTCGGCGACACTGGCCACCGCATCCGACAGCGCATGCAGCACCGACATGCCGAGCGGGAACGGCGGCTCGCCGACCGCCTTGGAGCGGTGGATGGTCGGCTCGCCCGCTTCCGGCCAGTCGGCCAAGGTGACGTTGAAGATCTTTGGCCGGTCGGAGGCGAGCGGGATCTTGTAGGTCGACGGCGCATGCGTGCGCAGCCGGCCCTTGGCGTCCCACCACAGTTCTTCCGTCGTCAGCCAGCCCATGCCCTGGATGAAGCCGCCCTCGATCTGGCCGATGTCTATAGCTCGGTTCAGCGAGCGCCCGCAGTCATGGAGAATATCGGTACGCTCGACCATGTATTCTCCGGTCAGCGTGTCGACCGAGACTTCCGAACACGAGGCGCCATAAGCGAAATAATAGAAGGGGCGGCCCTCGCCCTTGTCGCGGTTCCAGTGGATTTTCGGCGTCTTGTAGAAACCCGCCGCCGACAGCTGGACACGGGCCATATAGGCCTGCTTGACGAGGTCGGCGAAGGCGATTTCCTGGTTGCCGATGCGCACCCGGTTGGGCAGGAACAGCACCTGATCGCGCGGCACCTGGTATTTTTCGGCGGCGAAATCGGTCAGCCGGTCCTTGATCTGGCGCGCGCCATTTTGCGCCGCCATGCCGTTGAGGTCCGAGCCGGACGACGCTGCCGTGGCGGAAGTGTTCGGCACCTTGCCGGTCGTGGTCGCGGTGATCTTGACCTGGTCGAGGTCGATCTGGAACTCTTCCGCCACCACCTGCGCCACCTTGACGTAGAGGCCCTGCCCCATCTCGGTCCCGCCATGGTTCAGATGCAC
>NZ_RZRK01000654.1:0-3505 GCF_003997835.1 Mesorhizobium sp. M7A.F.Ca.CA.004.12.1.1 | reverse complement strand
GGCCGATCTCGCCGATCTCGATGCCGGCGAGGAGCGCCTGCATGGGCTGGAAAAGCAGGCCACCGCCGCGCGCGAGACCTACGACATTGCCGCCGCGCAGCTGTCCTCGCTGCGTCATGCGGCGGCGGTCGGCCTGACCAAGGCCGTGATGGCCGAACTGCCGGCCCTGAAGCTCGAACGCGCCGCCTTTATCGTGGAAATGAAGAGCGAGGCCGAGAGCCGCATGGAAGAGGGGATCGACCAGATCGAGTTCTGGGTGCGCACCAATCCAGGCACGCGGCCCGGGCCGATGATGAAAGTGGCCTCCGGCGGCGAGCTTTCGCGCTTCCTTCTGGCGCTGAAGGTGGCGCTGGCCGACCGCGGTTCGGCGCCGACGCTGGTGTTCGATGAAATCGACACCGGCGTGGGCGGTGCTGTCGCCGACGCCATCGGCCAGCGGCTGGCGCGACTGTCGAAACGCGTCCAGGTGCTGTCGGTGACGCACGCACCGCAGGTGGCGGCACGCGCGGCGACGCATTTCCTGATCTCCAAATCAGGCACCACCGACCGTGTCGCCACAGGCATCGCCGAGATGGACCGGCCGGCGCGGCAGGAAGAGATCGCGCGCATGCTGGCCGGCGCCACCATCACCGATGAAGCGCGCGCGGCCGCCGAACGGTTGCTGCGCGAGAACACCACAGCTGCATAAGAACGGCTGATGTCAGGGATCGAGTCAGGATATGGCTCCATCCTGCTGTTCAGGAATGATTTTCTTGAAATGCTGATCTATTGTGTAGCGCCACCGTTCGGGGAAGAAAGCATGTCCGAAAAACCAGTTGATGCCCTGACCGAAAGCGAGGCCGAAGCCGAGCTGAAGCGGCTGGCGGAAGAGATCGCCGAGCACGACCGGCGCTACCATACCGAAGATGCGCCTGTTATCACCGATGCGGAGTATGATGCGCTCGCACGGCGCAACCTTGCCATCGAGGAGCGCTTTCCGGCGCTGGTGCGCGAGGATTCGCCATCGCTCAGGGTCGGAGCCGCTCCGGCGGAAGGCTTTACCAAGGTGCGCCATGCCGTGCCGATGCTCAGCCTTGCCAAGGCCTATACCGACGATGACGTCACGGATTTCATCGAACGCGGGCGGCGGTTCTTCGATCGCGACAAGGAGCTCGACATCGCCTTCACAGCCGAACCGAAGATCGACGGGCTGTCGGCTTCGCTGCGTTACGAAAACGGTGTGTTCGTGCAGGGCGCGACGCGTGGCAACGGCGCCGTTGGCGAAGACATCACCGCCAATTTGAAGACGATCGCCGATATTCCAGCGAAGCTGAAAGGCTCGGGCTGGCCCGAAATCATCGAGATCCGCGGTGAGGTCTACATGACCTATGCGGAATTCGAGGCGCTGAAGCAGCGATCGGCTGCGGCCGGCGGCCAGGACTACGTCAATCCGCGCAATACGGCGGCCGGATCGCTGCGCCAGAAGGATCCATCCGTCACCGCCAGCCGCAACCTCAAATTCTTCGCCTATGCCTGGGGTTACACGACGGCTGATCCCGCTCCGACCCAATATGATTCGGTGCAGAAATTCGCCGAGTGGGGGTTCAAGATCAGTCCGCTGATGGTGCGGGCGAAATCGGCCGAGGAGCTGATCGCGCATTATCATCGGATCGAGGAGCAGCGCTCGGCGCTCGGCTACGATATCGACGGCGTCGTCTACAAGGTCGACCAGCTGGAGTTGCAGCGCCGCTGGGGTTTCGTCACCGGCGAACCGCGCTGGGCGGTCGCGCATAAATTTCCGGCCGAACAGGCGATGACGACCGTGCAGAAGATCGACATCCAGGTCGGCCGTACCGGTACGCTGGCGCCGGTTGCGCGGCTGGCGCCGGTCACTGTCGGCGGCGTCGTGGTCGAGAACGTCACGCTGCACAATGAGGACTACATCAAGGGCCTGGACTCGACCGGCGAGCCGATCCGCGACGGCATCGATGTGCGCATCGGCGATACGGTCGTGATCCAGCGGGCAGGCGATGTCATTCCGCAGATCGTCAGCGTCGTCATCGACAAGCGGCCTGCTGATGCGGTGCCTTACGAGTTCCCTCACACTTGCCCGATCTGCGGCTCGCCGGCGACGCGCGAGATCAACGAAAAGACCGGCAAGGAAGATTCCCGCCGGCGCTGCACCGGCGAACTGATCTGCCCGGCGCAGGCGGTGGAAGGATTGCGCCACTTCGTGTCACGCGGCGCCCTGGACATCGAAGGCCTCGGCGCGGAGAACATAGACACGTTCTTCAATGCGGGATTGATCAAGACCGCCGCCGATATCTTCACGCTCAGGGATCGCCGTCCGGCCGTCACCAGGGCGCTGGCCGAACGCCGCGAGGAGCAGGCAAGGCAGCGCGAGGCCGCATCGGGCAAGACGCGCAAGAATGTGCGCAGCGTCGAGGATCGCAACTATGAGGGCCTCGACAAGCTGTTCGCCGCCATCGACTCGCGCCGCGAGCCGGAGCTCGACCGTTTCATATTCGCGCTCGGCATCCGCCATATCGGCGAAACGACGGCCGCCGTGCTTGCCCGCACCTTCTCGACCATCGAGGAGATGATCCGGGTCGGCAAGGAGACAGCGGCAGCGGAGGATCCACACACGGTTTTCCCCTCGGTCAACGGCATCGGCGATACCGTGATCGATGCGTTGCGCGACTTCTTCGGCAATGAGCGCAATGACGACGTGCTTGACGCGTTGCTCCGCCAAGTCAAGCCGAAGCCGTATATCGTCAACGTCTCGGCCGACAGCGAGGTCGCCGGCAAGACGGTCGTGTTCACGGGCTCGCTGGAGAAGATGACACGCTCCGAAGCCAAGGCGATGGCGGAGCGCCTGGGCGCCAAGGTCGCGGGCTCGGTTTCGGCAAAGACGGATCTGGTGGTCGCCGGGCCGGGTGCCGGCTCCAAGCTCAAGCTCGCCAGCGAACTCGGCATCGAGGTGATCGACGAGGATGGCTGGCTGGTACGGATCGGCAAGGCGTGATGGAAGGCGCATTCAAGGGTTTCGGCCCGAAAGCCATTCCGTTCCTGAAGGCGCTGGATTTCCACCAGAGCCGAGAGTGGTTTTTGGAGAACCGTGACCTGTTCGAACAGGAATTGCGCGATCCGCTCAGTGATCTCGTGGACACGCTGACCGAACGCTTCCAAGAGGCCGGGCTCGGCCTGCGCGGTGATCGCAAGAAGTCGCTGTTCCGCATCAATCGCGACGTGCGCTTCGCCAAAGACAAGCGGCCCTACAACAGGCATTTGTCGGCCATCCTGTCGCCCGACGGCACCAAGATGGAGCAGGGTGTGTTCTACGTGCATATCGGGCTTGAGCGCTGTTTTGCCGACATTGCCTGGTGGCAGCCGGAACCGGCGCTGCTGCTGGCGATGCGCAAAGCCATCGCGACAAAGCCGGACAATTTTCGCGGCCTGGTGGCGGCGTTGAAGAAGAACCGGCTTGAACTCGAGACCGAAGGCCGTATGAAGCGTACGCCATGCG
>NZ_RZRK01000653.1:0-3508 GCF_003997835.1 Mesorhizobium sp. M7A.F.Ca.CA.004.12.1.1 | reverse complement strand
AGATCATTGTCGATGGTTTTTGGCGCATGGACGAAGGCAATTGAGCCGCCGGCGGCATCGGTCAGGATCTGCTGGGTACCCGACGTGTCGTTGCCGCCGATATAGATGAAGGCGTCGGCGCCGGCCTTCTTCAGGCCGTTGAGGATGACATCGCAATAGGCGGCGTCGGGCTTGTCGCGGGTCGAGCCGAGGGCGGCGCTCGGCGTGCCGGCAATCAGCCGCAGCCGGTCCTCGGGGATGGCGGAAAGGTCGACATAATTGCCGTCACGGATGCCGCGCACGCCATGGATTGAGCCCAGCACCTTGGCACCTGGATGCCGCTTGCGGATCTCCAGTGTCGCCCCGACAACCGTCTGGTTGATGACGGCGGTTGGGCCGCCGCCCTGCGCGATGACAAACGTTCCAGCCATGCTTGATTTCTCCCGGCGCGATGGTTTTCAAGGCACCTTGGCCTGTCTTGCCGCATCGCGCAACGGGAGTTTCGAGCGGCGCCAACACGCCGCATAAGCGTCAGACGACGACGACCGGATTTTTCTTGGAGACGCGGCTGTAGAGGTCGATGATGTCCTGGTTGATCAGGCGCACGCAGCCCGACGACATCGCCTGGCCGATGCTCCACCATTCGGGCGAGCCGTGGATGCGATAGCCGGTGTCCTTGCCGTCCTGGTAGATGTAGAGGGCACGCGCGCCGAGCGGATTGGTGAGGCCGCCGGGCTGTCCGGCTTGCCATTTCACCAGTTCAGGCTTGCGGGCAATCATCTCTGGCGGCGGCGTCCAGGTCGGCCATTCCCTGCCGTACTGGATGTTGGCGCGACCCGACCAGCGGAAGCCATCCTTGCCGATGCCGACGCCGTAGCGAATGGCGTCGCCACCCGGCTGGACGAGATAGAGCATGCGCTCCTTGAGATGGACGACGATGGTGCCGGGCGCCTCGCCTGTCGTGTCGACGACGATCTGGCGGCGGAATTCCGGCTTGACCTTCAGATATGGCACTTCCGGCACGTTGAAGCCGCCGTCGGTCAGCCCGGCATACATGACGCCGGGGCTGGTGATGTTCTTGTCGACGCTGATGCTTGGCCGGATCGGCCGCACGGAACCCGTGGTGACGTCGTCGAGCTCGAGCTCCGGCAGACCCAAGCCCGAGGTCGAGCAACCGGCGGCGCTCAGCAGCGCGAGCGCCCCTGCCCCGGACAGGATGGCGCGGCGGGAAAGATGATGATCGGTTTCGATTGCGTCGCCATTTCGCGGCGGCGTCAGACCTTGCGGCAACTCACGCATATACCCAGACCCTACGCTGTCGGCGGGAAGCACGGTCCGGCCGGATAGCGGGCATTTTCATCATTCATGGTTGATAAAGCGTGAAGACATTGCACAGCCTGCATTTGCGCATGGCCTTGACGATGTCCGACCTTCTTGCCTGGGCTTGAACGAAGGCTGCTGCACAAAGAGACCTCGGTCGGGCCGGCGTTTCCTACTCCTCAAACCATCAGCGAGGGGCCTCCATGTGCAAGATCTTAAAAACCGACATCAAGCTTTTTGCCGCTGCCATTGTCGCGGCGGCAACCGTTCTCGGTGCCAATGTCAGCCTGGCCGATATCGTGAGCACGCTGAGCGGCGCGAACTGACACCGATCTGCCGCTGGCGCAGTCAGGGAAATCGCCTCTTTACATTCTCCTGGGCCTAAGGATTTATCCTCTTCTTTAAGCTCAAGGGAGACGAGCATGTCCTTCGAAAACTGGGCCGCCTTCGCCGCCGCGTCGACGATCCTCCTCATCATTCCGGGTCCGACCATCCTTCTCGTCGTGTCCTACGCGCTGGGCCAGGGCTGGCGTACCGCTCTGCCGATGGCAATCGGCGTGGCGCTGGGCGACTTCACCGCGATGACCTTGTCGATGCTGGGTATCGGCGCGCTGCTGGCAGCTTCGGCTGGTGTCTTCACCATCCTGAAGCTGATCGGCGCCGGCTATCTGATCTATCTCGGCGTGAAACTGTTTCGCGCCGGCGGCGCGCTGAAAGCCGAACCGCGCACCGACGCGGTCTCCTCGGCCAAGATGATGGCGCACGCCTGGCTGGTCACCGCGCTCAACCCGAAAAGCATCACCTTCTTCGTCGCCTTTCTGCCGCAGTTCCTCGACCGGCACGCCGATTTCTGGACGCAGATGCTGATCTTCGAGACGACCTTCCTGGCGCTCGCCTTCGCCAATGCCTTTGGCTATGCGCTGATCGCCTCACGCGCACGCAACGTGGTGCGCAATCCCAAGGCGATCCGCATCTTCAACCGCACCGGCGGCACGCTGCTGGTCGGCGCCGGCATCGCCACGGTGGCGATGCGCTCCAGCAATTAGGCTCTCTGTCTGACCATGACCCCGAAACTGTTTTTCGGGATCATGGCCAGCCTTACCATTTGACGCTGAACCCCAGATTGCCTTCGAGGATCCGACGCTCGTCGCCGCCGAGATTGGTGGTGTAGTCGCCGGTGGCGAAGATGCTGACCTTGTCCGTCACCTTGGCGATCACACCGCCGCCGAACTCGAACGAGGTCGATCTGCCCTCGGTGGAGATATCGGTGGTGTCGAAATTGACATGGCTCGTGCCGCCGAAATCGTGCCAGATGTTGGCCTTGAGGTACGGCTGCAGCGCCATGCCATTGATCGTTGTTTCGCCTTGCAGCCGTGCGCCGAGCCGGCCGGTCACGTTGCCGTCGGTATCAAAGGAAACCGAAGCAAAGCGGTCCGATGCATCGTCGAGCGACAGTTGCTGCCAGACCAGTTGCGCCTGCGGTTCAAGCGTCCAGCCTTGCCCCAGCGCGATGGGATAGCCGCCTTCCAGCGAAGCGGTGACACCGGTCCCGCCGACGTCGATGCCGATGCCGCGCGACGATGTTGCGTCTCCGCCGAAGAAGGTGGCCATGAGGACGCCGTCCAGGTACCAGCCACCCTGACCGATCCGGGTCCAGTAGCCGCCGACGCTGGTGCCGTTGATATCCATGCTGCCGACGGACAGATTGTCCCAGCCCAGCGCCTGGCCGCGCACGTCGCCATTCATGCTGGCATAGGCGACGAACAGGCCGGCGCGATCGGTCTGGCCCGACGCGGTTTCGCGGCCGAACAGATCGAAGCCCGCCTGGAGGCCGAACAGGGTGCCGTCGAAGGACGGCGATACCGTTCCTGAATACGCCATCTTGCTGTCCTGACCGAAGATGCGGCCCCAGACCGGCGACAGCTCGGTGTTCGACAACAGGCTCTGCTCGCCGCGCCGTTCGTGGAAGGTGCCGAGCGTCGTCATCGCCAGATGTTCGGCGACCGGGGGCAAGGCGGAATAGACCGGAACCTCGATGCGATAGAGCAGGATCTCCTCGCCCGCCGCCGGTGTCGGCAGGTCAGGCACATCCGTTGGCACCACCGGTGGCGGCGGGGGCGGATCCGCAACTGGTGCCGGCGGTGGTGCCGGCGGCGGCTCGGGCTCCGGATCGGCGGCCTGCACCGGCGGTGTCGGATCGACCGGCGGG
>NZ_RZRK01000652.1:0-3510 GCF_003997835.1 Mesorhizobium sp. M7A.F.Ca.CA.004.12.1.1 | reverse complement strand
GAGGGCCGAGAGATCGCGCGCGGGATGGTTGCATACGATGCGGCCGATGACGTAAGGATCGCGGGCCTGAAGACGACCGAGATCGAAACCGTGCTCGGCTACGAGGCGCGTTCGGCGATGATCCACCGCGACGACCTTGTGGTGAGCCATTCGGGTGACCAAGTACGGGCCGGCGACCAAACAGGGGCCGGTGACCAAGTCACGGTCGGTGGCGATGTAAGCGGAGGATGAGCCATGCTGAAACTGCATGAAAAATCCGGGGATGACACCGTAGCAACGATGGCCGATATCGGCCGTTGTGCCCGCGCTGCCGCCCGACCGCTGGCCATTGCCACGACCGCCGCCAAGAACGCCGCACTCCTCGCCATGGCAGAGGCGATCGTCGCTCGTGAGCAGGACATTCTCGACGCCAACGCCATCGATGTCTCGAACGGCCAGGAATCCGGGCTTTCCGCCTCCTTCATGGATCGGCTGAAGCTCGATCCGGCGCGCATTCGCGCCATGGCCGACGGCATCAGGGAAATCGCCGCGCTGCGCGATCCGGTCGGCGATGTGATGGCGCAATGGGACAGGCCGAACGACCTGCATATCGAGCGTGTGCGCACACCGCTCGGCGTCGTCGGCGTCATCTATGAGAGCCGCCCGAACGTCACCGCCGATGCCGGCGCGCTGTGCCTCAAGGCAGGCAATCCGGTGATCCTGCGTGGCGGCTCGGATTCGCTCAATTCATCAGCCGCCATCCATGCCTGCCTGGTCGAAGGGCTGAAGCAAGCCGGCCTGCCGGAAGACGCCATCCAGCTGGTGCCGACCACCGATCGCGCCGCCGTTGGCGAGATGCTGAAGGGCCTCGGCGGCACGCTGGATGTCATCATCCCGCGCGGCGGCAAAAGCCTCGTCGGGCGCGTGCAGGCTGAGGCACGGGTGCCGGTTTTCGCGCATCTCGAAGGCATCTGCCATCTCTACATCGACCGCTCGGCCGATCTCGACATGGCGGTGCGGATAGCCGTCAACGCCAAGATGCGGCGCACCGGCGTCTGCGGTGCCGCCGAGACGCTGCTGGTCGACCAGGCGGTCGCCTCCACCCATCTGGTGCCGATCCTCGACGCACTGCGCGCGGCGGGTTGCGAAATCCATGCCGATGCCGACGTGCTGAAAGTGTTTTTCGATGCCAAGCCGGCGATCGATGCCGACTGGGTGACTGAATATCTCGACGCCATCATCGCGGTGAAGCTGGTCGACGGCGTTGCCGGTGCCATCGAGCATATCGAGACGTTTTCCTCGCATCACACCGAGGCGATCGTCGCCGAGGACGCGCAAGCCGTCGAAAGATTCTTCAACGAGATCGATTCGGCGATCCTGCTGCACAACGCATCGACGCAGTTCGCCGATGGCGGTGAGTTCGGCATGGGCGCCGAGATCGGCATAGCCACCGGCAAGATGCATGCGCGCGGACCGGTCGGCGTCGAGCAGCTGACCTCGTTCAAATACCGCGTGCGCGGGTCGGGACAGGTGAGGCCTTGAATCTTTTCGTTGTCAGAGCCTGAGGCAATGCTGGCATCTTCCGAACCGGCGGTACCCTCCCGTTACCTGAAGATGCCGCATGCCGAGAAAGGCCTCGCCGTCGGCCTGTTCGGCGGCTCGTTCAATCCGCCGCATGCCGGCCATGCGCTGGTCGCCGAGATCGCGCTCAGGCGCCTGGCGCTCGACCAATTGTGGTGGATGGTCACGCCGGGCAATCCGCTGAAGAACACCAGGGAACTGGCGCCGCTCGGCGAACGGCTGCAGCTGTCGGAGCAGATCGCCAAGAACCCGAAGATCAAGGTCACCGCTTTCGAAGCCGCCCATCACGTCCGCTACACCGCCGACACGCTGGCGCTGGTCAAGGCGCGCAATCCCGGGGTCGACTTCGTCTGGATCATGGGTGCGGATAGTTTGCGCGATTTCCACCGCTGGCAGCGCTGGCGCGAGATCGTCATGACCTTCCCGATCGCCGTCATCGACCGCCCGGGCGCGACGCTGTCGTTCCTGTCCTCCGTCGTCGCCAAGACCTTCGACTATGCCCGCATCGACGAGGGCGATGCGCCGCGGCTTGCCCGCATGAAAGCGCCGGCCTGGACCTTTATCCACGGCCCGCGCTCGTCGCTGTCATCAAGTGCGATCCGCAAGCTGGCGAAGGGGTGAGCCCGACCGCCCGCCCATGTCGCTTTTATCGCTCCCTTTGCCCGTTTCATGGGCAATCCTGAGCAGGCATGTCGATTCCCAGGAAAACCCGCAGCGAAGCCGAGCAGGGCGCCGAGCCCACACCGCTGATCGCGATTGCCAGCGTCATCGTGTCGATGGCACTGATAGCCGTCGGCAACGGGCTGATGTTTGCCTATATCCCGGTTCGGCTCGGCGCCGAGGGTTTCGATCCGACCTGGGCCGGACTTATCATCACCGGACTTTCGGCCGGTGGGCTGGCGGGCTGCATCCTGACCGGACCGCTGGTGCGAAGGGTCGGCCATGCCCGTGCCTTCATGGTGTTGTCGGCGCTGATCGCACTCGCCAACGCCGCCGTCGGCGCCGGGGTCCATCCGCTGCTGTGGATAGCCGCCCGCGCGCTCTACGGCTTTGCCATCTGCGGCCTGTTCATCGTCGCGCAGAGCTGGCTGAACGACGCCGTTGCCAACGCCATCCGTGGCCGGGTCATGGCTTTCTTCTACGTTGCCTATGTCGCCGGGCTTGGCGTCGGCTACGCGACGCTGGCGCTGGTGGATATCAGGACAGCGGATGCGCCGCTGATCGGCATCGCCTTCACGGCGCTATCGATCCTTCCCGTCGGGATGACCCGACTTGCCCAGCCGCCGGCACCGCAGGCGGCCTCGGTGGCGCTGCGCCGCGCCTGGCGGGTTTCACCGGTCGGCGTCGCCGGCATGCTTGCGGTCGGCGGCCTGTCAATGTCGATTGCGGGCTTCGCGCCGATCCACGCCACGGCCAAGGGCTACAGCCAGGCCGATGTGGCGCTGCTGCTTTCGGCGATGCCTCTCGGCACGCTGATCCTGCAGATCCCGCTTGGCTGGATTTCTGATCGAACCGACCGCCGCTATGTGCTGATCGCCGCATCCGCGCTCGCCATGGTCGCCGGCGTATTTGCGCTCGGGTACGATGGCGGCGCGTTGGCCGCGTTGGTTGTGATCTATATCGTGTGGGACGGCGCCTCGGAATCGATCTATTCGCTGGCCAGCGCACATGCCGCCGACCGCGCCGGCAAGGACGACATGGTGGCGCTGTCCAGTTCGCTTTTGTTTGCCTGGTCGCTGTCGGGTTTCGTCGTGCCCGGCATCGTGACGGCGCTGTCGGCCGTCTTCGGAACGCAGGCTTTCATCTATGTGGCTGTTCTCATCGCCGCTGCCTTCTGCCTGTTCGTGCTTTTGCGGGTGTTCACGACGCGTGCGGTCCCGGTCGGTGAAACCGGCAGTTTCGCACCGATGACGGCGCAGGCGCCTTTGCCGGTCGAACTTGCCTTCGCAC
>NZ_RZRK01000651.1:0-3511 GCF_003997835.1 Mesorhizobium sp. M7A.F.Ca.CA.004.12.1.1 | reverse complement strand
CCGGGGAGGGCGGTATTTTCGGGACCCACGACATCCGCATTACCCAGCCGATTGTCGCCGACTACAGGGCGCGCGGCCACGACGTCCATGGTCCCGTTCCGGGCGATACCGTCTTCGTGAAAATGCGCGGCGGCGCCTATGACGCGGTCGTGGCCATGTACCACGATCAAGGCCATATTCCGGTGAAGCTGCTTGGCTTCCAGATCGACCCGCAGACCGGTGAATGGCTTGGCCTGAGCGGCGTCAACATCACGCTCGGCCTGCCGATCGCGCGGACCTCCGTCGACCACGGGACCGCTTTCGACATCGCCGGCCGCGGGATCGCCCGCGAAAGCAGCCTCATAGAGGCGATCGACTACGCCTTGTCGCTGACCACGGAGAACGCTGCGTGAACCGTAGCCCCGACGGGCGCGGGCTTGGCAAGCCGGATGTCCTGATCGTCGCGGACGACATCACCGGTGCGCTCGACACGGCCGGCTATTTCGCGAGTCCAGAAAAACCGGTGAAGGTCTGGCTCGACCTGCCGCCGGGCCTCTCCGGCTGCAACGCCATTGATCTCGACAGCCGGGACTTAGGGGAACGAGCGGCATACGATCGTGTCACAGGCGTTTTTGCCGATCGCAAAGCGGGCGCACGGTCGCTGTCGTTCAAGAAAATCGATAGCGTCATGCGTGGACACCCTGTCGCAGAGTCGGTTGCGGCCTTTCGCGCCGGACGGTTTAGGCGTGCCCTTTTCGCCCCTGCTTTTCCGGCGTTGGGCCGGGCAACAGTCAACGGCCGGCAGCACGTAGTATCGCAGGATGGGATAACACCCGTCGGTCCGGCACTTGTCGATGCATTATTGGGCCACGGGGTTCCGGCTGCCATGATCGGCGAGGCCTGCGCAAGCGAGGGATTTTTTGTCGCCGATGCGTCAAGCGATGCCGAGCTTGCGGCGGCGATTGCAGCCTTTGGAGTGGATAGCGAGGATCTTTATGTCGGCTCAGGTGGATTGGCCTCCATGCTCGCTGGAAGTCGGACGGCCCACCTTCGGCCACAGGCACTCGATCTCGCCATCTGCGGCACGAACCATCCGGTTGCTTTGCGCCAGGTCGCAGCGGTCAGCGGGCTGAAGACCGTCGTGATGGACGGCTCCAGTCCCATGCCTCTCGAACCACCGTTTGTTTTGCTCGCGCCCTCCCACGCTGCTTCGGAATCCCAGGCGCGCCTTGCCATCGAGCGATCGCTCATCCAGCTTGTGGCCAGGCTGCCGACGCCGCGTTCTGTCTTGGTGACAGGCGGGTCGACGCTGCGGCTGCTGGCAGGCATCTGCGGAGCCAGCCATTTCTTGTGCGAGGGACTCTACGAGCCCGGCGTGGCGGTCAGCAGGATGGTGTCGGCCACATGGAATGGCGCTGTCATCGTCTCCAAGTCAGGCGGGTTCGGGAGCGACGATCTTCTCGCTCACTTGGTATTTCCAGATGGACGAAATCGTCTACCGTAGGGCGCGTCAGGTCCGTTCGCTTTTACGATGCTGTTTCGACCTTTGCCGCCCGCGTCGCGATAGGCGGCCTTGAAGCACTAGCTGACGATCAATCTCCTCGCGTGGTATCGACATTTCACGGCGGCCAGATATCGCTGCCCAGATCTCGCTGCCAGCGTGGACCGGATGTCGCCGCAGCATACCAAGAAGGACGGTGCTCTTTGACAATCTTCCCCTTCACCGAAGCCACCTCGATCCAGTTCCAGCAGCCCCTGCCGAAGACTTCGGACGTCGTGATCATCGGCGGCGGGGTCATTGGCGTGAGCACGGCACTGTTCCTGGCGCGACGGAACGTCTCGGTGACGCTGCTGGAAAAGGGCCGCATCGCCGCCGAGCAATCCTCGCGCAATTGGGGCTGGATCCGGCAGCAGGGCCGCGATGCCGACGAACTGCCGATCGTCATCGAAGCGCAGCGCCTCTGGCGGCAACTGGCGCAGGAGTGTGGCGAGGACATAGGACTGAAGCAGACGGGCGTCACCTATCTTGCGCGGACGGACAAGGAGATGGCCGGTTTCGCGAAATTCCTGACGATCGCCCAGGCTCATGGCGTCGACACGCGTCTCCTCGACCAAGGTGAGTTGGCAAGCCTGATCCCGGCCATGGCGCTACCGTTCAAAGGCGCAATGATCACCCCGTCGGACATGCGCGCCGAACCTTGGGTCGCCGTGCCCGCGCTTGCGCGCCTGGCGGCCCGCGAAGGCGTGACGATCATCGAGAATTGCGCGGCACGTATGCTCGACATCTCCGGGGGTCGCACCAGTGGCGTCTGGACCGAGAAAGGGCTCATCGCGACCTCGAGCGTCCTCGTCGCCAGCGGCGCGTGGACGTCGCTCTTCCTGCGCGCCCATGGCATCTCGATTCCGCAGCTCAGCGTCAGGGCGACCGTCGCCGCGACAGCACCGATGGCGGAAATCCACGCCGGTGCCGCCGCGGATGAACGCATCGCTTTCCGACGCAGGCAGGATGGCGGGTATACGCTCGCATCGGGAGGCAGTAGCCAACTCTACATAGGGCCGGACGCATTTCGCCATGCGGGCAAATATATCAGCGCCCTGATGGCCAATCCCTTCGGCACACGCTACCTGCCGGCCGCGCCGCGAGGATACCCGGATGGCTGGTCGACGCCGCGCAGATGGAACGCGGATGAAGAAAGCCCTTTCGAACGGATGCGGGTCCTCAATCCCGCTCCCGAGACGTCGGCGCTTCGCGCCATCGACCGCGGGTTCAGGGAACTGTTCCCTCAGTTCACGACTGTGCCGATCAAGGCGAGCTGGGCGGGCATGATCGATGCGATGCCTGATGTCGTGCCCATCGTCGATCGCGCCGCTGCGATCCCAGGTCTCGTCATAGCGACCGGGATGAGTGGTCACGGCTTCGGCATCGGACCCGGCATCGGCCGTGTGCTGTCCGACCTCGTCCAAGGCAACGAGACCGGGCACAATCTCTACAGGTTCCGTCAATCCCGTTTCAGCGACGGCAGTCCGATCCGATTGGGGCCATCGCTGTAAGCGTTCCTGCCGCCCGCCAGGCCATCCGCTCTGGCCTTGAAGTGCCGGACGAGGATCTCAGGTGCCGCATGCCCCGGCGTAGGCCTCGATGCTCCGCCGGACGTGACCGATCGCGATCTCCTCGACGTCGCAGGCGCGGCCAGCCCATGTGACTGCAGAAGGCAGGTGCTGGAGAAACAGCGTCACCGGCACCTTGCGGCCGTTCAACGTATCGAAGAGACGGTTGCAGGCGGCACGGGCTTGCGGGATCGCCCAATAATATCGGATGCGATCGGAATAGGAGTAGTGGCGCAGCGTCCGCTTGTCGGCATCGCTTCCATGATAGTGGCTTGCCCAATTCTTGGGGGTGGCTTGCATCTGCTCTTCCATGGCGTGGTAAAGTGGCCGCTCGCCATAGCCAGGCACCAGGTCGGAAGCGATCAGGTCGAGCGCGTACAGCGCCTCGCGCAGCTTGAAGGTCAGCTCGGGGCCGACCTTGAGG
>NZ_RZRK01000650.1:0-3519 GCF_003997835.1 Mesorhizobium sp. M7A.F.Ca.CA.004.12.1.1 | reverse complement strand
GTCTTGAGCTGGCTTTGGAAGCTTCTGGGATCGGCGTGTGGGAGCACGACCTGGCCACAAAAGAGCTGCTATGGGATCACCGCGTCAACCAAATCTACGGCAAGCCAGCCGATGGCAAACCGCGCGGCTATGACGACTGGGCTTCGGCCATTCATCCCGACGATTTCAACCGGGCGCGCCAGGAGTTCGAGTCGGCCGCAGAGAGGAAAGGACCCTATTCCTCGCAATACCGAGTCCTGCTTGCGGAGGGCGGCACGCGCCACGTGCGCACGCGCGCAGCCTTCTTCCAGGACATCGGCGGCACGCCAAAGATGATTGGCGCCGAGTGGGACGTGACCAGCGACGTGCTGCTCAACGAGACGCTCATGCGAGAGCGCCAGCTGTCAGAATCGAAAAATGCCGAACTTGAGGTCGCCAAAGCGCGTGTCGAGCATGTGGCTCTGCATGACCCGCTGACGGGTCTGCCCAACCGTCGCTATCTCGATGAGTTGCTTGCCGAAAACGGGGAAAAGGATACCCGTACGGCACTGCTGCATCTGGACCTCGACCGCTTCAAGCAGATCAATGATACGCTGGGCCACGCAGCAGGTGACGCTATGCTGGTGCACGCCTCCAAGGTCATCAAGGTCAACACGACTCCCGGTGATTTTGTTGCACGCATCGGCGGTGACGAGTTCGTTGTGGTGAGCCATGGGCGTGATGACAAACAACTTTCCGCGCTCGCCGACCGCATCATCACGCAGATGCGCCGGCCGGTCGATTTTCTGGGCAATCCGTGCCGGTTCGGAGTGAGCATCGGAATCGCCGCCGGAACCGAACCCAGGCAACTGCTGGTCAACGCCGATCTCGCCCTTTACCGGGCCAAACGCCGTGGTCGCAATCGCCACGAGTTCTTTGACGAAGAGCTGCAAAGCGAGATCGTGCGGACCAAGCAAATTGCCGACGAAATCCTGGGCGGGCTGGAGCGCGCCGAATTCACAACATACTATCAGCCGCAGTTCGACGCCCGCACGCTTGAGATCGTCGGAGTAGAGGCGTTGTCGCGCTGGAAGCATCCAACACGCGGCATCCTGGCCCCCCAAAGTTATCTTAAAGTGGCCGAAGAACTCAACGTCGTGGCAGTCATCGATCGCGCTGTCCTGGAACAGGCGCTAGAGAACTTCGAGCACTGGTCGAGCAGCGGTCTCAACATCCCGCACGTCTCGGTCAATGTCTCCGCCAAGCGCTTGGAGGACAAGGATCTGATCCATGGCTTGCGCAAGCTTGCCATCAAGAAAGGAACCCTTTCGTTTGAGTTGGTCGAGTCCATCTTCCTCGATGATAATGACGACCTGGTCACGTGGAACCTGGAGCACATAAAGGAACTCGGCATCGACATCGAGATCGATGACTTCGGCACCGGCCATGCTTCGATAGTGTCCCTGCTCAAGCTGCAGCCGCGCCGGCTCAAGATCGACCGTCAACTGATCACGCCCGTCACCCAGTCGATCCCGCAGCGTCAACTGGTCTCGTCCATCATTGAGATCGGCAAATCGCTGGGCATCGAAGTCATTGCCGAGGGTGTCGAGACGAACGACCACGCCCGCATCCTGAAGGAACTAGGCTGCGATATCCTGCAGGGCTATGTTTTTGGACGCCCAATGGAGGCCAAGGCTTTCACGGCGTTTGTGCAATCGCGCAAATGGTTGGCAGCGGGGTAAGGTCATGCCCGCTCCGTCAGAGCGCCGGTTCGCCAATGTGCTCCGCCCTTGCGTGCCGGCGAAGTGAGCCAAAGCAAAGGTTCCTCGTGAGTCAATTCGACCCGTGCCGAAAGAGGAACTTCAGGATCGCTTCGACGGCAGATCAAGGCGGGCGAACGCCTGACAATGCGCTTATGTGATTTCCCGGCGGCCCAGAGGGGCACCTATAGGCCGTTTCCTGAGAAACGCGCCAACAGCAAAACTCCAAGCAGGCGGCCCCGATTTTCGGCGGACACAGATGCAAGCAGCGCCCTTGCCAGTTCCTTGGCAAGGTGCGTCGCTCCTTCGCGAGCGGCGCCCGGTGGCGGGCTCCTGCTGATGATCTGCGGTAGAAGAAAGGGCTTGGCAATCACGATACTGTTTGGAACTTCCGCTGCCCAATGGCAGGCGCTGCCGCAATCAGCCGAGCCGACCATCGGATGCAAGGCGGGAGAGCAGGCCGCGGATCGAGAAACGCAGTCCCTCCGGCGCAAAGTCGAGATCGGGAGCCTGTCCGAACAGACTCGTCAATGCAGCGCGCATGTAGCGCGTCCCATATCCCACTCGCGAGGGTTCGACTACGGTTGGTCCTCCTGTTTCGGTCCATCTCAACGACAGCAATGGTTCCGAGTTCGACTCAATATTCCATTCCAGGCGTATTCTGCCTTCGGGGCGGGACAAGCCGCCATATTTGATGGCGTTTGTTGCCAGTTCATGAAGCGAGAGGGCGAGAGTTGTACCGGCATCGCGCGAAAGCAGCACCTCGGGTCCTTCGATCGTGATGGCAGTTTGATCCTTGGAAAGGTATGGCGCGAGGACCGATTTTGCTACATTCGTTAAGGCCACTGTCTCGCCACCGGCAGCAAAAACTGCAGAATGAACATCCGACAAGGCTCTCAATCTCCCTTTGAAGTCTTCTGCAAGTCCCTCTGCCGAGATCGCGCCGCGCCTGGTCATATCGAAGATGGATATGACGGTCGCCAGGATGTTTTTCACTCGATGATTTAGTTCAAGGCGTAGTTCCGTCTCCCGCTCAAGATAGTCACGCACGTCGCGCTGGCGAATTCTGGTGAGGAGTGCCGACTGGATTCCGCTTATCAGTTCGAGCGCAGCCACGGGACGCTGATAGTATATCTGACGCGAACGTGGCCAAGCAGCACTCAGCGCCGCTTGGATGCGTGACTGCTGTGCCGCGCGGTCCAACAAAACAACGATTGGAATTTCCGACCAATTCGGCTGCGCCTGAAGGAAACTTTCAACCGTTGCGATAGCCTGAGGATTCAAGGCTTCGTGAGTAACAACCAGCACTCCAGGGGATAGCGCAAGCAAACCCTCTAAGTCCTCGGGACTCGCCGCTAGAGCCCGTAGACCACGTTCTTGCAGCAGGGAAGCGGTGTAACCAGCATCCTTGCGGTAAGGCGCCAAGATCAGCACCCAATCCAGTGTTCCCAGCCCGTTTCGCTCGACGTCGTTCACGTCTCGGGCAGAGGATTGTAGGAAACGACGGAAACGCCGGAACTCGCGATGAACAGTTCCCGGACATCGAGATCGTGCGGGCCGTGGCGCTTCTTGACGACCGTGATGTTGCGCCTCAAACGGCCCTCATGCTCGGACATGCGCAGCAGAAGCACGGTGTCGCCGAGAAAACTAACGTCCACGTCGATCCCAACGTTCTGCCCGAGCAAACCATGCTGGGCGACAATGAGCATGGTCAGCACGTCAGCGCGCGCGAGATGTTTCAGGAGAGACTGGATGTCCAGAACCGCCTTTTCCCGGTGGGGAAGAGAATTCAGATAGCCGG
>NZ_RZRK01000064.1:0-13320 GCF_003997835.1 Mesorhizobium sp. M7A.F.Ca.CA.004.12.1.1 | reverse complement strand
GGCGACACCTTCCTCGGCGGCGAGGATTTCGACATGCGCCTGGTCGAATATCTGGCGGCCGATCAGGCGCTTGACCGCGAAGATGGTGTTTTCAGGATTGGTGACCGCCTGGCGCTTGGCCGGCTGGCCGACCAGACGTTCGTCGTCGCCCGAAATGGCGACGATGGAAGGCGTCGTGCGCGCGCCTTCCGCATTCTCGATCACCTTGGGCTCCTTGCCATCCATGATGGCGATACACGAGTTGGTGGTGCCGAGATCGATACCGATTACTTTTGCCATTTTTCTAGTCTCTCCGCTAAGCAGGCTATCAGGACCCGTACAGGCGTTCCGACGAAAGCCCCTGTTCACAAGAAATCCCGTTCCGGCAACCGGCATTCCGGCGCCGAACGGCTTGGCGCGTATATAAGAACAGGCGGCATCGCGCGCAAGCATTCTGCGCAAGGCTTCCATGAACCTTTCCACCTCCGCCTGCGACTGATCTCCAGGTGCCGCATGGTGCGGCCCGGAAAGGAAGCCCCCATGACCAATAACCCAGAGACTCCCAGGTCTCCGGGAACAACAGGAGCTCGGCGCGACCACCGCCTTCGGGACGAGGTCGATGCGCTGGGCTTTCTGTTGATTCCGTTGACCCTGCGTAAGAGCAGGCGTATCGTCATCTTGAGGAAAGCAGACAATTCGATCAGGGAAGAACGAGCCGGACCGCCGCGCCTTGCCCTGATTTGCGCGGCCAGACCCGACGTTCTCCCGTCGACTACGGGGGGTAGTGTCATGTCTCGCATCCGCGGCTCGTTTGTGTCGTCTCTTGCTGGCGGCTTGCGCCGCGCTGTGCATCCAGGCGGGTTGCTGGCACTCGGCCTGTGGCTGGGCGCCGCGCAGGCGCAGGAAACCCGGATCATCTATCCCGGTTCGATGGCGGTGACCGGATTTTCCGGCACCATCATTCCCAATTTCGACCCCCCTGATTCCGAAAAAGAGGGACTGCCGCCCGGCGTCGATCCGGTCGACGAAACCTTCATCGACACCACGCGCGCCACCTTGCGCGTCTTCGACGTCTCGCAACTGGGCGGACCAGCCACCGGCCAGCTCGTCAACACGCCACCGCCCTTCGAGGTGACGGCGGAGCAGGTCGGCCAGGTGTTCGGCGTCACCTACGATGACGGCGTGCGCGACGGCGTTCCGACGGGCATTCCCAATCTCTATGCCGGCGCCACCTCGCTGCACGGCATCCGTATCGTCACCCCGGACGCCGACGATGACGGCCGCCCCGAGCGGCAGCGCCGCGGCGCTGCCGGCGCCATCTTCATGGATGGCCAGTTCGGCACCGAAAACGGCGGCGGGCCGGGCACCGTCTGGAAGATCGACGGCATCACCGGCCAGGTCTCCAAATTCGCCGACATCGACACCAACAGCGGTCCCGGCATCGGCAATCTCACATTCGACGCCACTCATCGCGAGTTCTTCGCGTCCGATCTCGATACCGGCCTGATCCATCGCATCGATGCCGAAGGCAGGCTGATCGACAGCTTCGATCACGGCGTTGCCGGCCGTCCCGCGCATGGGCTTGCTCCAGTCGCCGACGACGGTTCGGTGATGGACATAAAGGGAGCGACCTTCGACAGCGAAGACCCCGACAGCTGGGGCTACACGCAGGACGAGCGCCGCGTCTGGGGCGTCTCCTACCATGGCGGCCGGCTCTACTACTCGGTCGGCGAAAAGTCGGAAATCTGGTCGGTGGGCATCGCCCGCGACGGCAGTTTTGTCGGCGACCCGCGCTGGGAACTGACGGTCAAGGCCGACAAGGACTACGCCGTCACCGACATCGCCTTCGACAATAGCGGCTTCATGTACCTGGCCCAGCGCGGCCCAGTCGAGAACCGCTACGATTACAGCCAATTCGCCGATTCCGGCAAAGGCGAGGTCATCCGCTACTTCCGAGAGAACCCGGACGATCCGGAGACGGAATCGGTCTGGGTCGAAGTGCCGCAGGAATATGCGGTCGGTTTCCCGCAGGGCAACCGGCAGGCCGCCGGCGGTCTCGACCTGCAATATGGTTATGATTCCGACGGCAATCTCGACACATCGGTCTGCACGCAGACGCTGGTCAAGTCAGGCGACAAGCTGCGCGACAATCCTTCACTCGCCGAACAGCTCGCCGCCGGCGGGCCGCTGGCCGTGCATGGCGTCCAGATCACGCCGAAAGAGCTGGTCAAGCCGGCCAACGTGCCGCCCTTCGGCTCCTGGTTCGTCGACTTCGACGGTTATTTCGAAGATCCGGAGGTCGAGGGCCATGTCGGCGACGTTGCCGTCTGGCATCCTTGCGAGGGCCGCGCCGGCTATTACGAGGAAATCCCGGGCGGCTACCTGCCCCCCTTCTACCCGCCGGATTTCCCACCACCCGGCAACCTGCCTCCGTGCATCGATGTCGAGGATATCAGGTATTACTGTACGCCTCGCGGCCTCCAGGCCGATCTCTATCTCCATGACCACGCCGGCTTCGGCGGCGATTCGATCAAGGCCCAACCTTCGAATGAGACAAAGTCCAGGACGCCAGGCGTCGGGGTGACATCATCCCAGTCGCATGCGCCCGGCAAGCCTTACACGGTCGACATCACCGGCCACTATCCGGGCGACAGAGTGGATGTTGGACTTTGCTTCTACAGGAAGTCCGACAAGGACAAGGGTGGCTACTACCCTTGCTGCAAGATGATCTTGCCGCTCCGAACCCCAGCCGTCAGCTGCGAACGTTGAGGAGGGGAAGATGAAAAATCTCGCACTCTCCCCGCTCACGACGAGCTCGCAATCCACAGTCATGGAGACGATCATGAAACCCCTGTCATACGCCAGGCGCGGCGCGCGCTGGCTGATGGCGGCCGGTATCGCGGTCGCCATGTTCACCCCTGTGGCAAGCCACGCGGAAGACGCCGCCCCGATCACCCCGGAACTGAGGCTCGATCTCGACAATTCGAAGATCGTCAATCCGAGGCCGGAGCGGGCGGTGCCCTTCTTCACCAAGAAAGGCACCCAGCGGAGCTGCGACTATGTCGTCTACTCCCTGAGCTTTGGCCTGCGCGGCGATGCGCAAGCCTTCGCCGACCTGACAGCCTTGCTGAAAACGCTCAAGATCGAGTTCAAGGACCAGCTTCCACACGGCCTTTCGATCGTCAGCGCGAATGTGTCGGGCGACGGCACGGACGCTTCGGGCGGACCATTGCCCGGCGTTTCGATCAGCACCTCGGCCGGTCCGAACGACACGGCAACGGTGTCCAATTTCCGGCTCTCCGCCGCTGATCTCGACGGCGCCGGTGCCGCCAATGAACGCGTCATCAACTTCCAGATCACGGCCAAGATCGACCATGCGGCGTTTCCTTCGCCGACCGTGATCGACAACCAGGGTGTGATCAAGGTCAGCAACGGAGCCGGCCCCGGGACCATCATCCCGTCGCAGGATCCGGGCAAGCCCGACGATGGCAACTACAAGACCGGGGCCAAGACCTCGATCAAGATCGACCTCACCAACTGTGATAAGCGGCCACCGCCTCCCGACCGGGAATGCTTCAAGGTGGAACGCGGCACGGTGGACTGCGTGCCCGGCGGCGGCGCCTTCATCTACCACATGCCGGTCGGCCCGGAGATGGGCGGCAAGTGGGTGCAGGTGTCGACGACCACATCAGGCGTCACCATCATCCCCGACACCCAGTTGGTGCCGGCGGGCGGCGGTGTGCTCAACTGGAAGATCGTCGGCGCATCGCCCGGCGACGTCATCCACCTCATCGTCACCGGCATCGAAACCTATGCCGGTCCGAAGGAAGGCTGGGGCCTTTGCTGCACGCAGACGATCGACATCGTCATCCCGCGTGACCAGAGGTGCCCGCCCAAGGACAAGGAGCCGGACCTCAAGGTCGAGAAACGCGCCGACGTGACGCGTTGCACGATGGGTGGCGGCTGCGACTTCACCATCAGGGTCACCAATGTCGGCACCGGTGCCTACCACGGCAAGATCGTGCTCGACGAGGTGACGCTGCCGGCCGGATCGACGCTCGATTCAGGACCCAATCCGCCCTGGGTCTGCATACCCGGCGCCACCCCGATGATTTGCACCTACCCAGTAACCACGCTCAATCCGGGGGCCTCCGTCAACCTCAAGCTCGGCTTCAAGCCGGCCGGAGGCTGGCAAGGCAGCGTCTTGCGTAACTGCGCCACCTATAATTACGGCGCCAGCGGCAAGCCGCTGTTCGGCAGCCAGTCGAACGATCGCGGCTGCGCCTCGATCCCGATCTGCCGGCGTGGCGATCGTGACCGCGACTGCCGGCCGCCGGTCGAGAAGAAGGTCGACCTGATCCTGAAGAAGCGTGCCCGCGTCCCGGTCTGCACGGCCGACGGCATCTGCCACTTCGTGATCGACATCATCAACAACGGCACATCGACTTATAACGGGCCGCTGACGGTGATCGACAGCTACCCGGCCGGCGCGCCGGCCTCCTCGACCTTCGGCCCAAGCCCGCCATGGACCTGCGTACCGACAGGTCCCGGCCTGTTCCGCTGCGACCATGCGGGGATCTCGCTGCCTCCGGGCGGCTCGACGCCGATCGTCGTCAAGGCGGTCATGCCGGCCGGCTATCAGTCGGACATTGTCGAGAATTGCGCGACGGTGAAGCCCATCCCCGGCGAAAACGACCTCACCAACAACAAGGCCTGCGCCAAGGAACGCTTCCGCCATCCCAATGGCGGCAAGCCGACCCTGCGCATCACCAAGGTCTGCAACGGCTCGCTCGCCGGTGCCGCGCTGATCTCTTGCCGCATCACCGTCATCAGCCTTGGCACCGCTGCCCCCACCGGTCCGGTGCGGGTCAACGATGCCGCCACGCTGGTGGCCGGCGGCGCGCCTGTCCAGATCCAGACCGTCACCCCTGACGGTGCGGAATGGGCGTGCGGACCGGTTCCGGCCAACGCGCTGTCGTGCCAGATTCCCGGTGCCGTCATGACACCTGGAACCAGCCGCCACTTCGACGTGACGGTTTCGGCCAATGGCGCGTTCGAAAACTGCGCGCGCGGCTCCTATGGGCCGGCGCCGGGCGACGACGTCGTCTATCCCTTTGGCCAGGCCTGCGCCAAGGGAGGCGGCGCCTCGACCATCCGTGTCGAAAAGACCGGCGACCGCGAATGCAGGCTCGGCCAACCCTGCTCGTTCGAGATCACCGTCACCAATGACGGAGCGACCGCCTTCTCCGGGCCGGTCCGCATTGGCGATGCGATCGGCGTGGAGGGTCTCGGCAGGCTGGAAGGCGTTGAGATCACGTCGATCGATCCGCCCTTCGGCTGCTCGCCGGAACCGGCAACCTTGCCTGCGTCCTGCATTGCCAATTTGTCGCTCGGCGCCGGCGAAAGCCGGGTGCATCATGTCACCGTGGTCATTCCCGACGACGGTCGTCTGGCCAATCTGCAGGGCAATGTCAGCGGCCAGAACTGCGTCGGCGTGCTCTCTCCCGACACACGGGTGCAAGGCGGTGGCGACGTGCTTGGCGGCGATCAGGCCAATGTGCAGGGCGATCGCGGCAAGGCCTATGCCTGCCATCCCTTCACCATCAGCCAGGAGACGAAGAAGGAATGCTCGCAAGGCTTCGTCATGAACGATGCCGGCCGCTGCGTTTGCCCGGAAGGCACCACCTATCGCAACGGCCAGTGCTCGCCGGGCGGCGGTATCGTGCCGAAGCCGGAGCAACCGAAGCGCTGCGTGCTGCTCGAAGGCCAGATCCGCACCGAGGACGGACGTTGCGTCTGCCCACGCGGAACCGGGCTTGAGAACGGCAGATGTGTCAGGACCGACAAGCCCGAACAGTGCACCGTCCGTGGCCAGGTCCACAATGCCGATGGCGATTGTGTCTGCCCCAGGGGGACCGAAATCCGGGGCAATGCCTGCCGCCCGATCCAGCCGAAGCCTGAGCAGTGCACCATCCGTGGCCAGGTCCACGATGCCGATGGCGATTGTGTCTGCCCGAGAGGGACCGAGGTGCGCAATGGCGCCTGCCGTCCGATGCGGCCAAAGCCCGAGCAGTGCACGATCCGTGGTCAGGTTCACGACGCCGACGGCGATTGTGTCTGCCCAAGGGGTACCGAGGTCAGAAACGGAGCCTGCCGCCCGATTCGGCCGAAGCCTGAGCAATGCACGATCCGTGGCCAGGTCCATGACGCAAAGGGCAATTGTGTCTGCCCGAGGGGTACCGAGGTGCGGGGCAATGCGTGCCGGCGCAAGCAACCGACGCAGGAGCAATGCGACATACGCGGCCAGGTCCACAACAAGCGTGGCGAGTGTGTCTGTCCGCGTGGGACGCAGGTGATCAACGGCGCATGCCGCAAGCCCAGGCAAGAGGTGGAATGCGCACCGGGCTCGCAGATGATCAACGGCCAGTGCCAGCCGATCATCAGGCGGCGCTGCCCGGAAGGTACGATCGGACGCTATCCGAACTGCCGGCCGCTCCGCGGGCAACCGTCGCTGGAGCTCAACCCCGGCCTGCTGCTGCAGCAGGTACTGCCACGGCGCAGGCCGCAGGTCGAACAGCAGCAGGATCCGGTTCCAGACAGAATCCTGAAACTCCAGCAGCAATAACGATCTGCTCGACGCCAGACCAGAAACCCGCCGGAGCAATCCGGCGGGTTTTCTTATGGCTCCGAGGCAAGCGGAAATTGGCTGCGACAGGATCGCGGACGCCGCAACGCCACCTCCGGCCGTGCAGCCGCCGCGCCCGTGCCCTCGACAAGTCGGCCGGAGCGCATTAGGCAGTCGATAGAGTGGCCGAACGTGAAGGGCACTCGGAAAGGCCGCATCCATGAGCAGAAAGACCCTGATTGCACCGTCGGTGCTGGCGTCGGATTTTTCCAAACTCGGCGATGAGGTCGAAGCGGTGGCGGCGGCCGGCGCCGACTGGATCCATCTCGATGTGATGGACGGGCATTTCGTGCCCAACATCACCTTTGGCCCGCCGGTGATCAAGGCGATCCGCAACCGCACCGAGGCCTTCTTCGACTGCCATCTGATGATTGCCCCGGCCGACCCCTATCTGGCCGCTTTCGCCGAGGCCGGCTGCGACGGTTTGACCGTCCATGCCGAAGCCGGCCCGCATCTTGACCGCTCGCTGCAGACCATCAGGAACCTCGGCAAGAAGGCCGGTGTGTCGCTCAATCCGGCGACGCCGGAAAGCGTGGTCGAATATGTGCTCGACCGGCTCGACCTGATCCTGATCATGACCGTCAATCCGGGCTTCGGCGGCCAGGCCTTCATCCCGGCGATCGTCGACAAGGTGAAGCGGGTCAAGGCCCTCATCGGCGGCCGGCCGATCCGCATCGAGATCGACGGCGGTGTTTCAGCCGAAACCGCGCCGCTGGTCACCGCTGCCGGCGCCGACGTGCTGGTGGCGGGCGCCGCCATCTTCAAAGGCGGCAGCGTCGAGGCTTACCGTCAGAATATCCAGGCGATCAGGACGGCAGCCGACCACGCAGCCGGCTAACCAGCGCTTTTCCCGCGTTCAGCCCGGCATGCCGGCTAAGGTTCTGGTACCGGCCGAGGCTTGTGATGGTCTGATGCGCAACGGTATCGGATCTGGAGCGGCTGCCTGATTCGGCCTCAAGGGTCCTCACAGCAGACAGTTGATCCCGCGCGCATACAAAAGAACAGAAAGAACAGATTCTCTTGCGTGCATACAAAACATGTTAAGTTCCCGCAGGTTGTGAAAATGCGCGGAATTACAGCATTGAGCTCCAGATGCCGCATATTCCTTCGTGCTAAAGTACAATAACGTGATCTTGTGCTTGAGCAGGCGAATGCTCGCACTGTATGGTACAAGTACGAGAAGGCGAATGCTTTCGGACTCGAATCGCCCAGGACAAGTCTTGGGGACAAGGAGTCGCTATGACATACGGAGCTGCCAATCTGAACGACGACGCTGCGGGACCGAAGAGTACGCTTGCCAGTACGGTCTATCAGCAATTGCGGGACGATCTTCTCGGGGGTGTTCTTGAGGCCGAGAGCAAGCTGCGGGTGGAATGGGTGGTCTCCAAATATGGAGCCGGCGCCTCGCCTGTCCGCGAAGCTCTCAATCGCCTCGCCTCGGAAGGACTTCTCGGCCGGCACGACCAGCGCGGCTTCTTCATCATGCCGGTCAGTGCGTCGGAACTCGAGGAGCTGACGCGCACCCGCTGCTGGCTCGAGGAGCGGGCGCTTCGCGAATCCATCGCCCACCGCACCGCCGAATGGGAAGAACAGCTCGTGCTGGCGCTGCATCGCCTGGGACGCGCGTCACGTCTGTCTCCGCAGGCTCTCTTTTCGCTCAATCCCGATTGGGAGAGGCTGCATCGTATCTTCCACAGGGTGTTGATTTCGGCCTGCCGGTCGCAATGGCTGGTGGGGTTTTGCGACCAGCTCTCCGATCACGCCTATCGCTACCGGCAAATGGCCAATGATGGCGAGGGCGTCCAGCGCGACGATTTCGGCGAGCATCGCCTGATCGCCGAATGTGCCCTGGACGGCAATGCCGACGGTGCCGTCGAGGCACTGCTCAACCATTACCAGTTGACTGCCGCCATGTGCATGAAGCGCTTCGAGCAGGACGACGAAACGAAGGAACTCGCCGGCAAACGCGCTCGGCGATAACAGCCGATTCCCGGCGGGCTCTTGCGCTCGTTTCTTGCTCGCACTCTGCGTCGGCGAGGCTGGCGTGAACCGCTGTCGGCGGGCTTGACGGCGCGGCCAAGAACCGCGAACCCTCGCCGCCGAGGCATGCCGCGACAGGCGCATGCTCAGCGCCGCCGCACCCAGGGATGTCTTCATGAGCAATCATCTGTTCGATGCGTTCCGGTCCCGGATGCCGGCGCCAGCGCGCTTGCTGATGGAAACCGATGATGGGCGCTCGCTCACCTATGGCGATATGCTGGCCCGCTCGGCGCAGCTTGCGCATGCGCTCCTGCAACTCGATGTCGAACCCGGTGACCGCGTTGCCGTGCAGGTCGAGAAGAGCCCGGAAGCGGTCCTGCTCTATCTCGCCTGCCTGCGAGCCGGCGCCGTCTTCCTGCCGCTCAACACCGCCTACACATTGGCCGAGCTGGAGTATTTCTTCGGCGACGCAGAGCCACGCCTGGTCGTCTGCGATCCGGCAAGAGCGGCCGACGTCGGCGCGCTGGCGAAAAAGTCGGGCGCCGTCACCGTCACGCTCGGCCGCGACGGCCGGGGATCGCTGCCCGATCGAGCCTCGCGGCTGCCGATGGATTTTCATGACGTAGCGCGTGGGCCGGATGACCTCGCGGCGATCCTCTACACGTCGGGAACCACCGGCCGTTCGAAAGGCGCCATGCTCAGCCACGAGAACCTTGCTTCGAACGCGCGCGTGCTGGTCGAGCACTGGCGTTTCACTGGAGACGACGTGCTGATCCACGCATTGCCGATCTTCCACACGCACGGCCTGTTCGTCGCCACCAATGTCGTCCTGATGGCCGGCGCCTCGATGCTGTTCGAGCAGAAGTTCGATCCGGCCCGCATCGTCTCGCTGCTGCCGCGCGCCACCGCCCTGATGGGGGTGCCGACCTTCTACGTGCGCCTGCTGCAGCAGGATGGGCTGGACCATGAGGCGGCAAAAAACATCCGTGTGTTCATTTCCGGGTCGGCGCCGCTGCTGGCCGAGACGCATAAGGCCTGGCGCGAGCGCACCGGCCACGCGATCCTCGAACGCTACGGCATGACCGAGACCAACATGAACACCTCGAACCCCTATGAGGGCGAGCGGCGCGCCGGTACCGTCGGTTTCCCCTTGCCCGGGGTCACGCTCCGCATCGCCGATCCCGACAGCGGCGCAGCGCTTGCGCAGGGTGAGGTCGGCATGATCGAGGTCAAAGGCCCCAACGTCTTCGGCGGCTATTGGCGCATGCCGGAGAAGACCAAGGCGGAATTCCGCGCCGACGGTTTTTTCATCACCGGCGATCTCGGCATGATCGACGCCGACGGCTACGTCCACATTGTCGGCCGCGGCAAGGACCTGATCATATCGGGCGGCTACAACATCTATCCGAAGGAACTTGAAAGCGAGATCGACGCGCTCGACGGGGTTAGCGAAAGCGCCGTCATCGGCGTTGCCCATCCGGATTTCGGCGAAGGCGTCACCGCTGTCGTCGTGCGGGCGCCGTCATCGCGGATCACCGATGCCGAAATTCTCGCCGCTATCGCCGGGCGGGTGGCGAAATACAAGCATCCGAAGCGGGTGATCTTCGTCGATGAACTGCCGCGCAACACCATGGGCAAGGTACAGAAGAACCTGCTGCGCGACACCTACAAGGACATATACGCATCATAGTTGTGCGGCGCCTGGGGCAGGGGCGCCTTACTCGCCTTACTCCTTGCGCGACCTTTCGGCCCGACTGCCGGAGCCCCACAAGGCGCGCTTCAGCAGGTTGCGCTTTCGTGGGACGAGGTTGATGTCGCTGACAAGCTTGGCGCCGCCCTCGCGCCGTTCCAAGGTGATCTTGCGGCTATGGAAGGCTTCCAGCTCGGCCCGGTGCGCCACGCTGATGATGGTGACATCAGGCAATTCACGGATCACCGTCGCCATCATGGTGTCCTGGCTCTTCTCGTCGAGCGCCGAGGTTGCTTCATCCAGCACGACGATATCGGGGCGGTGCAACAGCAGGCGCGCGAAGGCGAGACGCTGCTTTTCGCCGCCCGACAGCGTCTGGTCCCATGGCGCTTCTTCCTTGATCCTTTCGGCAAGGTAGGCGAGGCCGACCTTGTCGAGGGCGGCCTTGATCTGCTTGATCGTCCACTTATCCGCCGCCGCGGGATAGGCGACCGCGCGGCGAAGCGTGCCCGAGGGGATGTAGGGGCGTTGCGGCAGCATGAACAGTCGCCTGTCGGCGTGGAAATTGACGCTGCCGCCGCCCCACGGCCACAGGCCCGCGACGGCCCGCACCAGCGTCGACTTGCCCGAGCCGGATTCGCCGGCCACCAGCACCCGCTCACCGGGTTCGATCGCAACCTCGGTCTCCTTGACCACGGCGGTGCCGTCGTCGAGCGTCACGGAGAGATCGTCGAGGCTGAGCATGGCACCGTCATCGGTTTCGCCGTGCTGGATGCGCCCAAGCGCGTCGCTCTGCTCCGCACGCTCGAGCCCGTCGAGCGACATCATCAGCGATGCTATGCGCCGCGCGGAGGCGTTCCAGTCGGCAAGACGCGGGTAGTTGTCGACCAGCCATCCGAACGCGCCTTGCACGATGCCAAAGGCGGACGCTGCCTGCATCACCTCGCCAAGCGTCATTGAGCCTTCGAGGAATTTTGGCGCGCACAGCAGGATCGGCACGACCGGCGCAAACAGGCTCGATCCCTGCGACACCGCCGCCGTGCGCATGTGCTGGCCCGTCAGCAGCGCCCATTGCCTCAGCACATGGCCGAAATTCCTGTCGATGCCGCTGCGCTCCTCTTCCTCGCCGCCCAGCAAGGCGATGCTCTCGCCGTTTTCGCGCACGCGCGTCAGCGTGTAGCGCAGTTCGGCCTCCGCCTGGTTCTTCCGCTCGGAGAGCTGGACGAAATTGCGGCCGATGACCACCATCGCGGTCGAGGTGATGGCGGCATAGATCATCGCGGTGATGACCAGGAAGCCGGGGATGGTGATGCTCTCGCCGCCGATCGGCAAAGTGAGCGCGCCGCCGATGGTCCACAGCACGACGATGAAGGTCGAGGCAGACAGGAACGCGTTGAGGACGCCGGCGATGAAATCGACCGGCGACTCGGTGGCGATGCGCAGATCCTCGGTCATGCGGGCCTCGGGGTTCTGGTGGTCGCCGCCGACGAGATTCAGTTGGTAGTAGCGGCCGCCTGCCAGCCAGCGCGCGATGACCGCGGTGGTCAGCCAGGAACGCCAGCGGCGCTGGATCGTCATGCGCAGGTAGACCTGCGCGACGACAAGGCTGCCGCTGCAGATTACCAGCGGCACGAAGACGGCGCTGAGGAAATAGACGCTGCGGGCGTTGCGCTGCTCGAGGGCATCGAACATCGAACGGTTCCAGACATTGATGCCATACTGGAAGCCGATATTGATGCAGATCAGCAGCAGCACCCCGATCGTCAATGGCCAGGCGAGCCGGTCGCCGCGCCGGCTCCAGTAACCGCGCGCGCTGATCCAGAAACGCCGCAGCAGATATTTCTTGCGCTCCTGCTCGGCCCCTTCGGGCGTCAGTTGCGGATCGGGCTCGACAGCATCCGGCGGTGGCCCCGGCTGGCCGTCGACCTCCGGGGCAGCTTCGGCACTCGACAGCTTTTTTTCGCGCAGCTCCTCGTGGCGTGGCCTTTGGTCACGCGGAGCTTTCTGTGGCGGCTTCAAGGCACCGCGCGGTTTGATGCCGTCGGCCTGTTTCAATTTGGGTTTCGCCTCGGACATACGCTCCGACAACGACCTCAAAATCAAAAGGTTTCATGACGTCAGCCGACTTGACCTGATATCAACGCACAGTGTCGGAGCCGGCCGCAAAAACCTTTTCGCCGCCGATCCAGACGCCCTTCGTGTCGAGATCGTCCGACAGAGCGACAATATCCGCAGCCGTGCCGTTGGCGAATCGGCCAAGTCGGTGCGACTGGCCGATTGCTTGCGCCGGATAGAGTGAGGCCATGCGCAAAGCCTCGGAAAGCTCGACCCCGACGACGCGGTGGATGAAACGAACGGCCGAGATCATGTCGAGATCGGCGCCCGCCAGCGTTCCGTCGGCGAGCCTCAGGCTGCCGTCCCTTCGATAGATGGTGCGGCCGTTGAGCGTGAACGACGTCATCTCGGTGCCGATTGTCGCCATGGCGTCGGTGACCAGCACGATCCTGGCCGGCCCCTGCTTGGCGCGCAGCGCGATCTTGATGGTGGCCGGATCGACATGGATGCCGTCGGCGATGAGGCCGGCCGACAAGCTGCCGATGTCGATGGCGGCGCCGACCAATCCGGGCTCGCGATTGCCGATCTGGCTCATCGCATTGAACAGATGGGTGACCATTGAGGCGCCGGCCGCGGCAAAGGCGCTGGCGGTGGCATAGCCGGTATCGGAGTGGCCAAGGCTGACGATGATGCCGGCCCTGGCGAGTGCCGCGACGCGCGCCGGCTCGACGGATTCAGGGGCAATGGTGGTGAGCAGCACCGGTAGTTTTTGCCGCGCGGCGATCAGCATCGCCTGATCGGCATCCGTCATCGGCCGGATCAGCACCGGATCATGCGCGCCCTTGCGGGCGACCGACAGATGCGGGCCTTCGAGATGCAGTCCGAGAAACCCGGGCACCTTCTGGCGCGCCGCTGCCTCGCCGGCGGCGAC
>NZ_RZRK01000649.1:0-3519 GCF_003997835.1 Mesorhizobium sp. M7A.F.Ca.CA.004.12.1.1 | reverse complement strand
ATCTCGGTGTCCGAGAACCAGTACTTGATCTCTTCTGCCGCGGTCTCCGGCGCGTCGGAGCCGTGCACCGAGTTTTCGCCGATCGACAGCGCGTGAACCTTGCGGATGGTACCTTCGGCGGCGTTGGCCGGGTTGGTGGCGCCCATCACTTCGCGGTTCCTGGCAATGGCGTTCTCGCCTTCCAGCACCTGGACGACGGTCGGTGCCGACGACATGAATTCAACCAGTTCGCCGAAGAAGGGGCGGTCCTTGTGGACGGCATAGAAGCCTTCCGCTTCGCGGCGGCTCATCCAGACCCGGCGCGAGGCGATGACGCGCAGGCCTGCCTCTTCCAGCATCCTGGTGATGGCACCAGTGAGATTGCGCCGGGTTGCGTCCGGCTTGATCATGGAAAATGTGCGTTCGAGCGCCATGGGTCGTCCTTGTCTGAGAATGGAATTGAGAGTGGCGGGCTCTATACAAGCCGCCCGGCCCATTGCCAAGGGGGGAGGCCAAAGGGGTGAGGCCAAAGGGGTGAGGGATGGTCCGCGAAGCGGACGGAAAGCCAATTGCTTGGCTTTCCGAGCGACGAACGGTGAAAGCCCGGTCCGCCTTCGGGCGGATTGAAAGGTCCAGTGGACCTTTCAAAGGGTTTGAACGCCCGAAGGGCAGGGAGCGATAGCGAAGGGCAGGCCGCTGCGCTTTTCTGTGCTCCCGAAGCCGAGATCAGACGGCTACACAGCAACGCGTTGCTTGCTATACTCGCGTGTCGGCGCCGCGCTGAGGTCGGGCCGTATGGAGACACCATGACCATGACAGACGATCGTCAGGAACGCATTCGCAACCGTGCGCACCAGATCTGGCTGCAAGAGGGCCAGCCGGCTGGACATCATGAGCGCCATTGGCATCAGGCGGCCGCCGATGTCGACCAGGAGGACGCCACGGGCAAGTCGGCAGCCAAAAAGCCAACCAGGAAGGCAGCTGGCGCAGGCAAGGCAAAGGCCGCCCCCAAGGAGGCAAAGGCTGCCACGAAGGCCGGCAAGCCAAAGAAGGCGGCCAAGTAAGTACTGCTTTACGGCGTCAAGCCGCGGCGGCGACCTTTCGTCCCAGACCGCCATGCAGGTCGAGGCAGCGGGCGAACCACTGCGCCACCACGTCGCCGTCGTCGAGCAGTTGGTAGGGCGAGGCTATGCGCGCCCATTGCAGGGCGCCGAAGACAATATAGTCGCTGAACAGCGGCGACGCGCCGCCGATGAATGGCTGATGGAAGAGCGTCGAGCGCAATGGCTCCAGCGAGGCTCTGAAATTGCCGAGCCCGGCCTCCCTGGCGGCCATCACCTCCTCCAGCTGTTTGCCAAGACGCTGCTCCCGGCTCTGGCGGAAATAGACGGCGTTTTCCGCGTCCTGCATGGCATGGAGGTCCATGATGGCCGCGGTGGTCACGTAGGGATGAATGGTCACTTGCGACCAGCGTTCGACGAAGCGCGCCATCGCCTTGCCGCCTTCACCGCCAAACAGCGTCGGCCGGTCCGGATAGGCCTCATCGAGATAGAGCGCGATATCGAAGGAATCCGCGAGGACTGTCTCGCCGTCGCGGATCACCGGAACGGTTTTCGAAACGCCGCCCTCGACAGCAGGCACCTCGAGAAAGCGCGTCGGTACGGTTGATATGTCGAGCCCCTTGTGGGCAAGCGCCATCACCACCTTCCAACAATGCGGGCTGAACGGACGTGTGGTGTCGCGTCCGACGAGATCATAGAGCAGAATGGTCATTGGCGGCGGCGTTCCTGCGGGTTAGGTAGGCCCCGCATCGACGTGAGCCGAGGGAAGCCATGAGACAGCATTTCATGATGTTTGCGGCCTATAATCAATGGGCCAACGGTCGCATCTATGATGCCGCCGCCGAACTCGATGATGAGGAATTCAACCGCGATGTCGGCGCCTTCTTCGGCTCGATGATGGGCACGCTCAACCACCTTTTGACGGCCGACCGGATCTGGATGAAGCGCTTCACCGGCGAGGGCGACGCGCCGACGACACTGGATGCCATCCTGCATCGGGGGTTGACCGGCCTGCGGGCGGCGCGTGAAGCCGAGGACAGGAGGATCATCGATTGGGTCGGCGGCCTCAATGACAAGGCGTTGACGGGCCGCTTCACCTACATGACCGTTTCGGACATGCGCACCGTCTCGCAAAGGCTGGCGCCGGCGCTGGATCATGTCTTCAACCACCAGACCCACCATCGCGGCCAGGCGCATACGATCCTGACCATCCTGGGACGGCCAAGCCTGGGGTTGGACCTGATGCTTTTTCAGCGGACCGAGGAGGGCAGAGCTTTCGCCTGATTCGGTGCCGTCCGAAGGTCGAAGAGCTTGCGCCTACTATCGCTGCATTTTGTGCTGCAGCATTGTCTTTGCATCAGAATTAGCCGGCACACCGGATACTTGCCCGAGATTCAGGCGGCCGTCGAAGCCTCGCCCCTGATTTCGCTGTCCAGTTGGCACTGCGTCAGAGCCGCTTCCGCCATCACCCACTGCTTGAACAACTGGACCTTGCGTGCGGCAAGGCCTCTCAGCGGGGAAACAAAATACCAACCAGCCGTGTTCGGGTGGTGGACGGCGAAGGGAGCCACCAGCCTTTCGGCGCGGATGTCGCTGGCCATATAGGCACGGTTGGCCACCGCAAAGCCCATCCCGGAATTGGCTGCCTCGTAGGACATCATGCACGAGTCGAAATAGATGCTCTTGGTCTCGCTGAGCACGAAGCTGGCGCCGGCGAAACCAAGCCAGGATTGCCAATTCTGGGTGCAGGTGTCGGAATGCAGCAGGGTGAAGTGCTTGAGGTCGTCCGGTGTCACTTTCGACAGCCGCTTATCGCCGAGAACTTCGTGGAACAGCTTGCGGCTGCACACCGGTGTCAGGTCTTCGCGAAACAGCAGATCGGATTGCAGCCCGTGAAAGTGACCGTCGCCATAACGGATTTCGAGATCGAATTCCGAGGCCGTGAACTCATGCGTAGCGTAGGAGGTCGAGACCCGCATCACGATATCGGGATATTGCTGCTGGAACAGCGGCAGGCGCGGAAACAGCCAGCGTGCCGCAAAGGTCGGCAGCACCGATATTTTTAGCACATGCTCCTGCGATTGCCCGGTCGCTTCCATGCTGGCGGCGACGATTCGCTCCAGCGCCTCGCGAACGCGCGAGACATAGGTCTCGCCCTCCGGCGTCAACGACACCGCATTGCCGCCGCGCTGGAAAATCTTGAAACGAAGCTGATCCTCAAGGCTTTTCACGCGCTGGCTGACCGCTGAAGCGGTAATAAACTGTTCTTCGCCGGCACGCGTGAAATTACCGTGCCTCGCAGCACTCTCCACGATTTTAAGCGAATTGAGGTTGACCTGACTGAGCAGACGCACGGTTTCGACCTTAAGCTTGGCTTACACTAGCACCAGCATTCCTAATTTTACAGGGGTGGGTGAATTAATCGACTGTTTACCAAGTGTTGCCCCCATCCTGGAGAAGTACAATGAACGCCCATACC
>NZ_RZRK01000648.1:0-3521 GCF_003997835.1 Mesorhizobium sp. M7A.F.Ca.CA.004.12.1.1 | reverse complement strand
GCCTCGATATGCTCGACGCCGTGATTTCATGGGACGAAGGTATCGAAGGCGGCGAAACGCTCTCCACCGCAAAATTCGCACTCTTTGCCAGCAAGAGTTATGTCGAGCGTGCCGGGATGCCACGAAAACCCGCCGATTTGGCGGAACACCAGGGCATTGTCTATCGCACCTCGGCGGGCCTGCAGCACTGGCGGCTACAGAAAGGTACCGCGCAGGAAAGTATCTTGCCGCGCAGCAACCTGATCGCCAACGAATACTGGACTATCAAGTACTTCGCCGTTGCGGGCGAGGGCATTGCCTATCTACCGCACTTCTTCACCACGATCGAGTGTGAACGCGGCCACCTCATTCCGTTGCTCGACACATGGGAGTCCGCGGAAAAGCGGGTCAGCATCCGCATATCGCGCCCGCACGCTCCGTCGCGTAAGATGACCGCGTTCATGGATGTCTGCGGCCGCTACTTCTCGCCCGGCTTCGTTTTCACGGGGCCGCGCTACTACGTCGAAACAATTTTCGATGCAAGCCAGCAAGAAAAGGGAACAGAAAAATGAAGGTCCTTGAAACCGGCAACGGCGCGCGTGCAATGAAAGGGGGAGGGCTCGACCCGCAGCGTGTCAGCTTCGACAAGATCCCGATCATTGATCTCGAGCCCATGTTCACAGGCGACGAGGCGGCCAAGCGAAAGCTCGCCCAGGAACTGCGCGAGGCCTGCACGGAAGTCGGCTTCCTCTATATCAAGAACCATCACGTTCCGAAGGATGTCATCGATGCCACGTTTGAGGTGGCGGAGGTGTATTTCGCCGAATCCGACGACGTGAAGATGGAGAATCACGTTTCCAATTCAAAGAATAATCGCGGTTATGCGGCAATATTGGAAGAGAATACGGATCCGACCGCGCGCGGAGACCTGCACGAATCCTATGATATTGCGTTGGATGTGCCAGCCGACGATCCGGACGTGAAGGCCGGCAAAGTACTCTACGGTCCCAACCAGTGGCCAGCGGGCAGGCCGGAGTTCCGAACGGCACTGGAAGCCTACCATGCCGAGATGCTGACGCTGAGTGGCCACCTGCTCCATGCCTTTGCTCTGGCTCTGGGGTTGGAGGAGACATATTTCGACCTGCTGGTCGGCAAGCCGCTCGCAACTTTGCGGGTGCTCCACTATCCACCGCAGTTTGGCGAGATCGATGACCGACAGATCGGCATTGGGGCGCATTCGGACTATGAGTGCTTCACGATCCTGGCCCAGAAGGATGGTATTTCAGCCTTGCAGGTACTGAATGCAACAGGCGAGTGGATTGCGGCCGATCCCGTCCCCGGCTGCTTCGTCGTCAATGTGGGAGATCAGATGGCGCGTTGGACCAATGACCTTTTCGCCTCGACCGTCCACCGCGCGGTGAACCGTTCCGGCAAAGAACGCTATTCGATCCCGTTCTTCTTCGGTCCAAACTATGATGCCGTGATCGAGGTGCTTCCCAGTTGCGTTGATGAGGATCATCCTGCGAAGTACCCCCCGATCACGTCGGGCGAATACGTCAACGGCCGCTTCAAGGCGACATTTGCGCACTATGCCGCGCAAAGCGAGGCCGGCGCCGAAACCGCGGCTTAAGCGGATAATCCCGTCATGCGCGGCCGCTCCTGTGGCCGCGCATCGCGTACCCGCCGTCCGTTGACCGAGATCAATATGATAGCACCCGCGATGGGTAGCGTCGGGTTAACTGGTTAGCCATGGAGTCACCAGAAGAACCCATTTCGGTTTGACGGTGGATGTGGCTAATTTTTCGGCTTTGAGGGCTTCGTGGAGCGCGGTCTTGCCGATTTGGGCTTTGAGCAGCAACGGAGCAGAAAACCTGCATAAGGAAGTCACGGCTCGTCGTCCGGGTCAGCGGTTTTCGGATCGCGTGGCGGGCCTCGGTTTCGGCTATGGCCGCGGCAAGGCACAGCCAGTCGGCGATGCTGAGGGGGTAATGTTTTCAGGGGGCATTTTGCCGGTGCCAAAATGGATGTCGCTCATGGTCTTACCCCTTGATGGTTGCGCGAGTGCTGAAGGTGAAAGTGTGGAGGGAGCACCACCGCCCGAAGCTGCGGCCTGGCCTCCCCACAAGGGGACCCTCAAGGGGGAGATCGGCCACCGCCCTTAAATCAGCTTCTCCAGCGTGATCGGCAAATCCCGCACGCGTTTTCCCGTCGCATGGAACACCGCGTTGGCAATCGCCGGCGCCACGCCGACAATGGCCAGTTCGCCAACGCCCTTGCCGCCGAGCACCGAGGAATGCAGGTCGGGGATGCCGACCGAGATCACCTCGATGTCGGGGATGTCGGCATTGGTCGGCACGAGATAGTCGGCGAGGTTGTCATTGACGATGCGGCCGTGGCGGCGGTCGACGATGCCTTCTTCCAATAGCGCCTGGCCGATGCCCATGATGATGCCGCCCTTCCATTGGCTTTCGGCAAGTTTCGGGTTGTAGAGCCGCCCCGAATCCAGCGCCGACACCACACGCGATACACGCACCGTGCCGAAGTCCTCGTCGACGCGCACCTCGATGAAATGCGCGCACCAGGAGTGGCGGGAATAGTCGCCCTCGGTGTGAGGCAGCGCCATGGCGATGGTGGTGTAGTTCTTGTAGCGCTCCTCTGGCGTCGAGTTTTCCGGCATGGTGTCGCCGGTGGCTTCGATGTGGTCGCGGCCGACGCTTTTGAGCAGTTCGGCGATCGAGACATCGGGGCCGTCGCCGCGCGGCGAAGCGATGCGGCCATTGGCGACGACCAGCGTGTTGGCCTGCAGCGCGTGGAAAGGCGACCGCGGATCGCTGATGGCAAGGCCCACCAACTGGTCGAGCGCTGAGCTCGCGGCCTTGTATACGGCGCCGGTCATGACGCCGGCCAGGCGCGAGCCGCCGGTGACGCCGGCGCGCGGAAAGCGGGAGTCGCCGAGTTTCACCACCACGTCGTCAGCTCGCACGCCGACCGTTTCAGCGGCGGTCTGCGCCAGGATTGTGTAGGTTCCTTGACCCATGTCGATCGACGAGCTTTCGACCTCGACCGAGCCGTCGGCCAGGATACGCACGATCGCCTCGCCATAGGCGCGCCGAACCGGATAGGTGCCAGCCGCGACGCCCCAGCCGATCAGCTGGTTGCCGTCGCGCATCGAGCGCGGTTCGGGCGAGCGCCTGGCCCAGCCGAAGCGCTCCGCACCTGCGGCAAAAGCCTCGCGTAACTGCCGGGTAGACCAAGCCTTTTTGGCATGCGGATCCTGCTCGGCATAGTTCCGGAGCCGGATTTCCAGCGGGTCGATGCCGACCTCGTAAGCGAGCTCGTCGATGGCGCTTTCGATGCCGAAGGCCGAGGGGTTTTCGCCCGGCGCGCGCATAGCGCCAGGCACCACCGAATTGACCCGCACGACATTCTGCTTCGAGGAGAAATTCGGCGTCGCATACATGATCGAGGTAACCGATCCCAGCGGCTCGACCCACATGCCGTCGATGGATGTCTCATTGACGCCGCGATGCACGATCGATTGG
>NZ_RZRK01000647.1:0-3521 GCF_003997835.1 Mesorhizobium sp. M7A.F.Ca.CA.004.12.1.1 | reverse complement strand
ACCATGACCGGCATGCTGGGCGCGGTGGCCGGCGTCAGCCTTTTGGTCGGCGGCATCGGCATCATGAACATCATGCTGGTGTCGGTCACCGAACGCACCCGCGAGATCGGCATCAGGCTGGCCATCGGCGCGCATGAAAAGCACATCCTCATCCAGTTCCTGGTCGAGGCCACGGTGCTGTCGCTGCTCGGCGGCATTATCGGCATCCTGATCGGGCTGGCGCTGGCCGGCCTCGCCGCGGTGACGCTGACCATCCCGTTCGCGCCGAGCCCGGCGGTGATCCTGCTCGCCGTCGGCTTTTCCGCCCTGATCGGCATGGTGTTCGGCTTCTTCCCGGCATTGCGCGGCGCCAGGCTCGATCCGATCGACGCGCTAAGGCACGAGTAGGGCAACCCGGCCGGAACGCAGCCAGCCCGAGCCGGTTTTGCACAGCCTTCGACATTTCCACCTGGTCCCGCCACTGTCGCCGCGCCGTTCGCGATGCTAGGGCAATTCACCCTGGGCGGAGGAATAGCGGATGAGCAAGAAGGCGCGACTGGTCCTGGCGATGGTGATCATCGAGGCAGGTCTTGCAGGCATCTGGTGGTATCTCGCCCGCTTCGGCATGGCCAATCCCGATCGCGTCACCGCTGACTTCCAGGCAGTCGTCGGCCAGACCATGGGAATGGCGATGGGCGGCTTGCTCGGCATCGGCTTTATCCTGTTCCTCGTCGCCGCACGCAACGGTCGCAACGCGGCACAGAATAAGACGCGCCCTTAATTCCCGTTTGCGAAATGCCACTCGATCAGCGGCTTCATGTGCGGTGACAGCCCGACCGGCAGGTCGGCGGCATGGCGGATGATCACCGGTCCCTCGATCTCCGGCTCGGTCTCGGTGGCGACGAAGGCTGAGATGCGCCTGGCGATCTCGTCGGCGGGCGCCGCCGCGTGGTAGCGGCGAAAGATCACCGTGCCGCTGCTGGTCGACATGGCATGGTAGCGCTTGCCGCGTTCCGCACCTGACAGGTCGAGCCCGGTTTCCTCGCGCACCTCACGGATCATGTTGAAATCGACGTCGACCAGCCCATCGCGAAAATCGATCGGCTCGAACGAGCCGGCGGCGAAATAGACGCGGCCGGCGTTGACTGTGTGAGGACCCATGCGGATCGCCACCAGCGCATTGTCGCCGGCCACCAGCATGGCATGGGCATAGGCATGCTCGGCGCCCGAATTCTCGCGCCGCTTCCGCCACAGCATGAACGTCGAGTAATTGACCGCGTGGCAGCGGCCGACGAGACGGCTGTCGCGGTAGGCAAGTTGCGACAGCAGCACCACCATGCCGTCGAACAGCGCCGGATTGGCGGCGATTTCGTGCTGCCAGTTCTCGGCGATCGCCTCTGCATTGTCCCTTGCGAAAGGGTGCGGACCGGGATCGAGCCGGACGTCGATGTCGTCGACCGGCAGGATGACGTTGCGCGGGAGGTCGAAACTCATGCGTCAGGTCATGTCCAGCGTGATCGCCACTGGGCAATGGTCCGATGCCTTCGGCCGGTCCCAGCCGGCGCGCGGAAACCGCTCGACCTCCTGCCCCGGCGGAAAGATGGTGCGCCAGGGCTGGCCGTTGCGGATGATGTCGGGAACGGCCGTTGCGTTGCTGGCGGCGAGCCCCTTCGACAACAGGATGTAGTCGAGCTGGCACAGATGCCGCTCTTCGGGTCCTCGCGTGTGGTAGAAGCTCCAGCGGTTCATCTCCGGCCGCCTCTCGACGACATTTTCGCAAAAGCCGCCTGCCGTCAGCACGTTGATGCAGGACAGGGCTTCGTCGACCACCTCGAAGCGATAGCCGTCGATCGCATCGCCGGCCACCTTCACGCGCTGGCGATAATCATTCATGTCGCCGCAGATCGCCCAGCTCTTGTCGGCGGCATAGTCCTTGCCGAAGCGCAGGCCGTGCGCCGCATCATCGAGGAGCGCTTCGGCGATGCGCACCGGCATCGTCGCCTCGCGCCCGTCGAGCCCGTTGCGCGGCGAGCCCATCGACTTGAAATGCACGAGATAGAGCGTCAGCGGCACGCCGCCCACGGTGATGTCGATCTCCAGGCAGTCGCGCCGGAAAATGCGCTCATTGGCCTGATTGCCCAGTGCCTCGAGTTCCGGCGTGTGCAGCCCGAACTGCTCGTAGGTGACATAGGCATGGCTGGTCATGCGCACGAATTCGATCGGCTGGCCCTGCGCGGTCTCGTTGCGCATCATCACGGCAACGTCGATGCCGCGCGAATCATTGCCCGATGTGGTGTATTTCTGCCGGTAGCCCTGCCCCACCATCTTGAACAAATAGCCGTATTCGAACGCCTTTAACGCCTCGATATTGTCGACTTCCTGCATGCAGATGATGTCGGCGCGGGTGGCAGCGATCGCCAGCGCCGTCAGTTGGCGCGTGTCGTCGGACTGGGCGATGGCGCGGGCCTGCTCCAGGATCCTGTATTCCGCCTCGCTCTGGATATCGAACAGCGCCAGCGTTCGATCCTCGTTGAGCTGGTTGCGATAGCCGGAAAAATCGAACCTGTTCATCAGGTTCTCGACATTGAAGGTGGCAAGGCGCAGCGACATGCCATGACCTTTGCCCGCAAGTGCTTCGGAAAACAAGCGCGCAGGACCACCATCTGAGATCGATTGGTCCTGGGTGCGTTCGCGTCATGGTTGACGGAACCTTTCCGTTCATCCGCCGTTCAGATGCAAACATCCATTGTTGCCCCATTCCTCGGGTGGGCGCGGGGCCTGTAACTCTTGGAGAGTGCAATGAATTCGCTCTTTTCTTCCACGGTCAAATCGGGGCTGATAGCCCTCGGTATCCTTTCCGGCGTCACGGCACCGTCCGCCGCCGGACCGATCATGCAGCCGGATCTGTCGATACCCACCAGCACGGCGGCGCCGAATGTCACGCCTGTCCGCGACAGCTGGGCGGGCGGCAACAACCGTCAGTTCAACAATGATTGGAGATGGCGCCGGTCGGGCAACTGGAACGGCGGCCGTCGACACTGGCAGGGCGGCGGCGGTCACTGGAATGGCGGAGACAACTGGCGTTGGCGCCATGGTCGCCATCACTATCGCGGCGGCCGTTATTACGATGATGGCGCGAGTGCCGCGATCCTGGGCCTTGGCCTGGGGCTCGGCCTCGGCAGCATGTACAACAATTACGACTACTACGATCGGCCGGCGCCGCGCCGCTACTACCGCGCGGGACGGCTTTCGAGCGCCCATGTCCAATGGTGCTACAACCGCTACCGGTCGTACCGGGCCTACGACAACACCTTCCAGCCCTACAACGGCCCGCGCCAGCAGTGCTACTCACCCTATTGAGCTGACCTGTAGCTGAGCTGACCGACAGAATGAAAAACGGCGCCACTTGGCGCCGTTCAGACTGCTGACAAACCCCGTCGATTTTCGGCGGGGTTTTTTGTTATGTGATTGAAGTGTCTTGGACTGTTTGTGTCAGGAGATTTTGACAAGAGGCATTGAGCCTCATGCGCGGGCCGGCTTGG
>NZ_RZRK01000646.1:0-3522 GCF_003997835.1 Mesorhizobium sp. M7A.F.Ca.CA.004.12.1.1 | reverse complement strand
CTTTCAGGGTCCGATTGGAGAAAATGCGGCCGAGCCGCTCATCCTTGCTGGTGTCGACCAGGTTCGGCTCGCCGATCGCCTCGACCATCCGTTCAGGCGCCGAGGCATACATCGACTTGTCCTCGCGGCAGGCAAGGAGATATTGCTGGATGCTGATCTCTTCCTGCGCCGCGTTGGTGTAAATTTCCGAAAACAGATCAAAGACGTCAGACTGGTTCTCTCGCATGATGCTTTTGCCCTCGGAGCCGCTGTGGCTTCCATTCGGCTCACCTCGCATTCAACTGTCGGGGGGTACCGTTTGTTCCCTTCATGTGAAGAGGTGGCTGCGATCGTAAGATTTGAGGCCACTCCGAGATCAAGGCGCTCGGTGCGGAGCGGCATTCAGCGCGGGTAGCGGGTGTGTTGCGAATCCCTGACTGGACGGCTGGGGCCGCCGCGTGCAGTCTTGCCTCGCCAGGAGACAGTGATGATCGATCGACGAAGCCTGATCATGGCCTCGGTGGCGGCGATGCTGCCGTTGGAAGCATCGGCCGCGTCGGAAACACGCCGACCCACGCCAAAGACCTTCGACTACGGGCCGGCCAAGCTCGACATCTATGCGCCCGATGGTGCAATCGGCCTGCCGGTCGTATTTTTCGTTCATGGCGGCACCTGGCAGTTTGGCAAACGCAGTCAGGTCAACGCCAAACCGGCCTTCCTGCTCGCCAACGGCTTCTGCTTCGTCTCCATCGACTACCGCATGTTGCCGCAGGCCGATGTCGCCACCCAGGCCGGTGACGTCGAAAAGGCCTACGCCTTCATCAGGGCCAACATCGCCCGGCATGGCGGCGATCCCAACCGCATTGTCGGCATGGGCCATTCGGCCGGCTGCCATTTGATTGCGCTGACCGGCATGCGCGGCGGATTGCCCGGCATAGCTGCGCTCATTCTCGACGATACCAGGGCCTATGATCTTGCAGCACTTGCCAGGAAGGGCGGCATGGTGCGGGCCTATGCCCGCGTCTTTTCCAATCCCGCGCAATGGGCGGCACTGTCGCCGGCCAGCCATGTCGACGGCCGCAAGCACCCGCCGACGTTCATTGCCTATTCGCGCGCCCCTGGCCGCGGCGAGGACTCCAAGGCCTTTGCCGAGCGCCTGCGCGCGACGGGCACCCAGGTCACACTGTTCGACGGCAGCGCCTACACGCATATGTCGATCAATCGCGATTTCGGCGAGGACGGTGACGCGCTGACCGCTGCCGCGCTGGCATTCCTGAAATCGACGGTTGGCTGATCTTTACAGCGCTGGATCAGATCAAAAATGGCGGCGGGATATTGCTGTGCGGGCGCGCCCGGGTGCAAGTGCTCTTCGATCGTGAGCGGGAGGGAATTGCATGAACGGCGCCGATGTCCTGTGTGACGTGCTTCTGGCCAACGATGTGACGGTCTGCTTTGCCAATCCCGGCACCTCCGAAATGCATTTCGTTGCAGCACTTGACCGCAAGCCGAAAATGCGTTGCGTGCTCGGGCTGTTCGAGGGCGTGGTGACGGGTGCCGCCGATGGCTATGCGCGGATGACCGATCGGCCGGCCGCGACGCTGCTGCATACCGGTCCCGGCCTGGCCAACGGGCTCGCCAACATGCACAATGCCCGGCGTGCCTTCAGCCCGATGATCAACATCGTCGGCGACCACGCCTCTTACCATCTGCCGCTCGATGCCCCGCTCACCAGCGATATCGAGAGCCTTGCGGCGCCGATGTCCAACTGGGTCGGCCGCGTCAAGGGCCCGGCCGATATCGTGCCGGCAGCTGAAGCAGCCTTTCGCGCCTCGCTGACACCGCCCGGCGTCGCGACGATGATCCTGCCGGCGGATGCTGCCTGGGGCGCAGTCGACGCGGTTTCGGTCGGCAAGGTGAAGCTGGTGCCAGCGCCGGCCGTCGATATGGACGCCGTGCGCAAGGTCGCCGCGGCGATCCGTACCGCTCCGGGCCGGGCAGGCATGATCGTTCGCGGAAAGGCCGCACGCGCCGATGCGCTCGCCATCGCCGGGCAGATTTCGACGGGCAGCGATGTCCGCCTGTTCGGCGAGGTTCTGATCGCACGGATGCAACGCGGGCGTGGGCGTGTCGCGCCGACCCGCATCCCCTATCCGGTCGATGCGGCGATGGCTGTGCTGAGCGACGTCGATGTTCTGATCCTGGTCGGTGCGAAGGAGCCGGTTGCCTTCTTCGCCTATCCGGGGAAACCGGGACGGCTCGTGCGGGAAGGCTGCGAGGTGCTGACACTGGCCGCCCATGGCGACGATCTGCATACGGCGCTGGAGGCGCTTCGCGACGAACTTGGCATCAAGCCGTCACAACAACAGGTGCTCGCGGCCGCTTTTCCCGACGAGGCAACGCCGAACGGCAAGCTGACGGAAGATGCCATCGCGCTCTCGGTGGCGCGCAAACTGCCGGCCGATGCGATCGTTTGCGATGAAGCGGTCACCTCGGCCAGGCGTTTCTTCGCGCTGTCGGCCTTTGCAGCGCCGCACGACTACATGATGGGCACGGGCGGATCGATCGGCGGCGGCATCCCGATGGCGACCGGGGCGGCAATCGCCTGTTCGGACCGCAAGGTGATCAACCTCGAAGCCGACGGCAGCGGCATGTACACGGTACAGGGATTGTGGACGCAGGCGCGGGAAAAGCTCGACGTGGTGACGATCGTGTTTTCCAATCGAACCTATGCAATCCTGCATGGCGAGATGAAGAATGTCGGCGTGGGCGCGATCGGCGAGAACGCCAGGCGCATGCTCGACCTCGACCATCCCTCGCTCGACTGGGTGTCGCTGGCCAAAGGCATGGGCGTGGAGGCGGCTCGCGCCGATACGTGCGAGCGCTTCGAGGCGCTGCTGGACAGCGCGCTGTCACGGCGCGGGCCGTTCCTCATCGAAGCGGTGCTCTGAGCGCGGCGAAAAACGATCGGCGGAACCGAGCTACCAGCGGGTCTTTTCGCCGGGAGCCGCCGGTTCGATCGCCAGCGCGTGCACGCCGGCCTTCAATTCGTCGGCAAGCAGTTCATTGACGGCGCGGTGACGGTCGATGCGGCTCATGCCGGCAAAGGCGGAAGCGACGACGCGGACGCGAAAATGCGTCTCGCCGGTGCCGTCATAAGTGCCGTGATGGTCGGAGCCGTGATGGTGGTGGCCGGCATGGAGATGGCTCTCGTTGATGATAACCAGCCTGTCCGGCGAAAATGCCTTATTGAGCTTGTCTTCCATGGTCGCCTGTATGGACATCGCCATCTCCCTTCACCACATATCGCTGGCGTCTCGGCCTGGAAACCGAAAATCGGTTTCGCAAGGGGCCGCCGCCGAGCAACAAAATCCGCCATTCGCCTGCTTTATGCCGCGATTCAGCGGTTAGGGCGATGATCGCGAAAATGTCAATTCTTGTTTCGCATCTGCGAACGCCCCATAAATGGGTAAGATGAAGCCGTACCCCAAATATTTCGAGAAGATTCGCGTCCGCCCCGACAAGGACGCGGAGCTGAAGTCGCAC
>NZ_RZRK01000645.1:0-3523 GCF_003997835.1 Mesorhizobium sp. M7A.F.Ca.CA.004.12.1.1 | reverse complement strand
GTCCTGCGAACCGACGCGGTACGGCTGGGCCGGAACCACCTCGCCGTAGCGCGAAGCCTGAGCGCCTTTCCACGTCACCTTCTGGCCGCTGGTCGTATATTCCAGCGCCTTGTATTCAGCCTCGAGCGCGCTGCGCTTCTCGGTCTCGCTGAGGCCGTTGCCGATCGTCCCGCTGATGAGGCCGCCGCCCATCGCCGAAATGATCGTCGTGGTCACCTTGCCGCTGGAAGGAGGTGTCGAGGCCGGTGTCACTGCTATGGCTGGACCCTTGCCGCTCAAGGTGGTGCAGCCGGAAACGGCCAGCAATGCGGAAACGAGAGCGACGCGAATCTTCATGCCAACAACCGATTTTCTTGAGTGGGAGCCTGCCATGGATGCGCCGGGGGCCGCGTCATCGGAGAAGTTGGCGTGGCCATAGTATTGATATTTGTCGGAAATTTGGCCGCTGCCACTGCGGGACCAATCGACATGCCGCCAATAACATCTCCCGTCCTTCTATGTCGATTGGACCTGGTGAACATCACTGAAGGCTCCGCAATCGCACCACCGCCTTCAATCCGCCCATACCGGACCGTTCGAGCGCCAGAACGCCTCCATACTCGTTGACAAGGTCTGCGACAATGGCCAGCCCCAGACCTGTTCCGGGCTTCGTCTCGTCCAGACGCCGTCCCCGCTTCAGAGCCTCGCGCGCCTTGTCCTCGGGAATGCCCGGACCGTCATCCTCTATGCTGATCTCGAACAGGCCGGCCGGGTCGTCCTTGCCGGTCAAGGGCACGACCGAAACCTGCACCGCGCTCTTTGCCCATTTCATCGCGTTTTCAAGGAGATTGCCCAGCAATTCCTCAAGATCCTCGCGCTCGCCGGCGAAGACGATTTCGGCCGCCGGCAGCGACAGCGACAGATTTGTCTGCGGATTGAGCTTCTGCAGAACCCGCACCATGCGCTGCACCAGCGGCGTCACCGGCGTGCGATAGACGACGCTGTCGCGTTGTGCCGCGACGCGGGCGCGCTGGAGATAGTGTTCGACCTGCTTCTGCATGGAAGCGGCCTGTTCCGCGATCAGCTGCCCCTTGGCACCGCCGAGCGCGCGGCCCTCGTTGAGCAGTACCGCCAGCGGCGTCTTCAGCGAATGGGCGAGATTGCCGACCTGTGTTCGCGACCGCTCGACGATGCGCCTGTTGTTTTCGATCAAGGCATTGGTTTCGTTGGCAAGTGGTTCGATCTCGGCCGGGAAGCGGCCGTCGAGCCTCTGGGCGGTGCCTTCGCGCACCATAGCGAGCGCGTTCCTGACCCGGCGCAGCGGCTGCAGGCCGAGCAGGATGGCGATCGCGTTGATGGCGATCATGCCGACGCCGAACAGGCTGAGATAGGTCAGCAGGCGGCGCTGGAAGGTAGCGATTTCCTGTTCGAGTTCGCTCTGGTTGCCCATGACGCGGAAACGCGCGGCCCGGTTCTTGGCGTCGAGAACGAATTCGCTCTCGAAAACTTCGAGTTGCTCGCCGTCGATGCCTTCAGCTGCGTAGCTGCGCTGAAAGCTGGCATTGAACGGCACCTCGGCAACGCTCGGTGATGGGATCGTCGTGGTCATCGACGACGAGTGGAGATCGCCATGCACGCCCTCCGAAGCGGGCTCGACCGACCAGTACCAGCCCGAATTCGGCTCCGAGAACCGAAGGTCGCCGAGGTCTGGCGCGCCAGTCAGCGCCCCGCTATCGGAGATGCCGATCGAACCGATCAGGTTGAACAGATGCGCCGAAAGCAGGCTGTCGAAGCCGCGCTCGCTGGCCTGGCGGTATAGGGTGGTGATCAAGGTGAAGATGACAACGAGCGTCACGATCGCCCAGACCGTGGAAAAGGCGATAACGCGGAACGTCAGCGAACGCGGCCACAAACGCAGCGAAAGCGGCGTCCTTGCGGTTGGTTTGAGCGGTTCCGAGTTACGCCTCCGGCTCACGCATGCGGTAGCCCATGCCGCGCACGGTTTCGATCATGTCGATGCCCATCTTCTTGCGCAGCCGCCCGACAAACACCTCGATGGTGTTGGAATCGCGGTCGAAATCCTGATCGTAGAGATGCTCGACCAGTTCGGTCCGCGAGACGACTTCGCCCATATGGTGCATCAGATAGGCGAGCAGGCGGAATTCGTGCGACGTCAGTTTCAGCGGCACGCCGTCGACATCGGCCTTGGAGGCCTTGGTGTCGAGACGCAGCGGCCCGCAGGTCAGTTCGGACGAGGCATGGCCGGCAGCCCGCCGGATCAGGGCCCGCAGCCTGGCCAGCACCTCCTCGATGTGGAACGGCTTGGTGACGTAGTCATCGGCGCCGGCATCGATGCCGGAGACCTTGTCGCTCCAGCGGTCGCGCGCCGTCAGGATCAGCACCGGCATCTTGCGGCCGCCGCGCCGCCAGCGCTCGACCACACTTATGCCGTCCATCTGCGGCAGGCCGATATCGAGCACGACCGCGTCATAGGGCTCTGTGTCGCCAAGGAAATGGCCTTCCTCGCCGTCGAAGGCGCGGTCGACGACATAGCCGGCATCGACCAGCGCATCCGATATCTGCCGATTGAGATCCTTGTCATCTTCGACGACGAGTACACGCATGCGGAGTTCGATACCTGTTGAAGAGCTTTGTCAGATTGAAGGGCTTGGTCAGATTGAAGAGCTTTGTCAGATTGAAGACTGGGGCAGATATAGGCCGATTCCGGCGGCCTGGGAAACGTAGCCTAAGGTTGATTGGGTCAGTTCAGCGGAACGACGATCTCGGAACGGCGCGGACGTTGTCCGTCCTTGCCTGGAACGAGCACCACGATGACACAGACAGGCTGACCGCCGCGCGTCGATTGCGAGGCCTTGGCCAGCGTTCCGCCATTCTGCTCGGCCACCTGCTGGCCGATGGCGTAGCAATCGGACGCCGCCAGTACGATCGGACTGGCCAGGTCGGGCGGCGCGATGACCGGCATCGCCATCGCCCGCGACGCGAACAGCCCGGCAGCACAAAGCGCCAGTGTCGCGATTCGGAAGTGGGAGCGAAGCGTTTTCATGACCGGCGTTGTAACGTATCGGTGCTGAACGTGAAATGAACGGTGAATGCCGCTGAAAACATCCTCGCCACACCCCTGCAACGCGAGACAATCAACCTGGAATTTCACCGCCTCGAACAGGTGAAATCCCGCGAAAGTCCAGTCTAGACTCGGTTTTGACCATATTGAAAGCGCATCAGGCATTTTCCTGCGTTATCGCGCGAAAACGCAGCAGCCCGTGATGGACGAGCAGATCCTCGTCATGGCGGGCTTCGGCGAATTCCAGCGACAGTCGTGTCTGGCCGCGAGGGCCAATCACCAATGCTGCGTCGGCAAGGCGCGCCTGGATGGCGGCCATGATGGCAAGCGTTTCGGCGTCGCCATGGGCTTTCGACCAGACATGCAGCGTAATCAACTGATCGTCGGTGTTCTCGGTGCCCGTATCCCAGTCGAAAGCGGAGGTCTGGCCGCAGGTCACGTACGGAAAAGCGGCATTGTCGG
>NZ_RZRK01000644.1:0-3533 GCF_003997835.1 Mesorhizobium sp. M7A.F.Ca.CA.004.12.1.1 | reverse complement strand
CGCTACCGCAGCGCCTACCTGCGCGTCATGCCGCTGATCCTGCTGGTGGCGCTTCCCGGCGTCGCCTTCGCCACGGCGATGTCGGATGTGCTGATCCCCTTCGTGCTCGGCGAGCAATGGCGCGCAAGCGCCTCGATTTTCCTGGCGCTCGGCTTTGCCGGGCTGCTGCAGCCGCTCAACAATCCGGCGGGGTGGCTTTTCGTCAGCCAGGGCCGCTCCGGCGATTTCATGCGCTGGGGCATCATAACGGCCGTGACGTCGGTGCTGGCCTTCATGCTCGGCCTGCCCTATGGCGCGCTGGGCGTGGCGATCGCCTATGCGATCAGCGAATATCTGCGGACGCCGTTCCTGTGGCTCTATGTCGGCAAGAGCGGGCCGCTTCAGGCGCACCATGTACTTCGCGCGGCAACGCCGTTCGTGCTTGGCGCCCATCTGGCACTGGCCGGCATCTGGTTCATCAAGCCAGCGCTGCCGCAGCAGCATGTCGTCGCCCTGGCCAGCGGCGCCGTGCTCGCCTACCTCATCACCATCGTCATCGCACTGGCATTCGCCTCCGGCCGCGAAGCCTTGCGCGAGGCCCTCAAGATGCTGCCGGCAAGGCTGCCTGCGGCGGCGGCGCGCGAAGCGCAATAATTTGGGCGTCTTCGACTGCTACGGACATCTCCTCCAGGACCAGGTCTGAACCATGCACTACCGATCGATCTCCGATATGAACGACGCCATTGTCAGGGGCCTGCACCGGCTGCCACGCGACATCGACCTGGTGGTCGGTGTGCCGAGAAGCGGCGTTTTGGCAGCGACGCTGGTCAGCCTTGCCGCGAACATCCCGATGACCGATCTCGACAGCTTCCTGGAAGGGCGTATCTATACGTCTGGCGTCACCAAGCGCCGTGCCGCTCTCGACCGCAAGGTTTCCGAGATGCGCAAGGTGCTGGTGATCGACGACAGCGTCGCTGGCGGCAACGCCATGCGTGACGCACGCGCCCGCATCCAGGCTGCGGGCATCAAGGCGGAGTTCACCTTTGCCGCCGTGTTCGGCCTTGAGCCCCAGCACCAGGAAACCGACCTCGTCTTCGAAGTCGTGCCGCATCCGCGCATGTTCCAGTGGAACTTCATGCATCACAAATTCCTGGCGCAATGCTGCGTCGACATTGACGGCGTGCTGTGCCTCGATCCGACAGAGGCGGAAAACGACGACGGCCCGGCCTATGAAAAATTCCTCAGCGAAGCGCGGCCGCTCCATGTCGCGACCCACAGGATCGGCTGGCTGGTCACCAGCCGACTGGAGAAATACCGCGCGCTCACCGAGGCATGGCTCGCCAAGCATGAGATCAAATACGACCAGTTGATCATGCTCGACCTGCCGAGCAAGGCGGAACGGCAACGGCTCGGCGCGCATGGCAGTTTCAAGGCGGATTTCTACCGCAAGTCCGATGCCATCCTGTTCATCGAGAGCGAGCACGAACAGGCGCTGAGGATCACCGAACTGTCAGGCAAGCCGGTGCTGTGCGTCGAAACGCATATGGTCAGCTTTCCCAACACGCTGTCGCTGCCGGCACTTGGTCAGCCGGCCAGGAACCTGCCGGCAAGGCTGCGGCAGATCAAGTCGCAAGAGGGCCGCAAAAGCGCCGCCAAGACCATTGCCCGCGCGCTGCTTGGCGCCCGCGGCTACGAGACGCTGAAAAGCCGGGTCAAGCGCCCGGCCTGACCTGCTCAGGCGGCGCCGTCAGGCCGCCTGTCGCGCGCGCTGCTGCATGGCCCTGTCCAGTATCGAGAAGAAGGTGATGAACTGGCGATCGGGATCGAGTTCCGGGCGCCCGGCGAAGCTGCGGGCGAGGCTGGAAAGCCGGTCATATTCCTGATTGTCGTTCCACAGCCGCCTGACGGCCGCGACCCAGTCGGCCAGCGGTGCATCATAATCCAGCACCACGCCACCGGAGCCGATCGCTTCGGGCAGACCGCCGCGCCGCGAGCCGACAACGGGGATTCCGCTGCAATGGGCCTCCGACGCGACGCGGCCCCAGGCCTCTTCCCACTTGCTGGGAGCAAGCAGGATCTTCGTGCGGCCGTAGACCGTCTTCATGTCGCTGGTGCGGCTCTCCAGGACGACATTGCCCAAGGGAGCGATCGTCTGTTCGATCCGCGCCCGGTGATCGTCGTCGAGCTTCCAGCTTTCGACGAACAGGAATGGAATTTCGCGGCAGGCGCCGGCAATCCGCACCGCGAGCTCGAACCCCTTTTCCTCATAAGGGTTGATCAGCGTGACGAACTGGCCCGTCGTCGGCGTCGAGTAGTGCGCCGGGTTGATGGTTGGCGGGATCACCACCGCCTCGATGCCGAACTCCTGTCTGTAAGTACGTGCGGTGAAGTCAGAATTGGCGATGTAAAGCGCGGAATGCAATTCGCGCAGATCGCCGCCCAGTTCATGGAACTCGACATTGCGGAGATAGACGACCAGAGGCACGCCCTCCGCCTGCAGCGCCTTGCCGATCGGAACCGATTTGTGACACTGGACCACGGCGACATCGGGCTTCAGCCTGTCGACGGCATAGCCCGCTGCTTCCCAGGGAAACCAGGCCCGCACCACCGGATAGCCGGGATAGCTGTCGACAACCGCCGGCTGCCGCAGCAGCTTCATCTTGGCGCGCGCCTTGAAGCCGAAGACACCATCACCGAACAGGGCGGCGAGCACAGCGGCTTCATGACCGTGCTCGATCAGCTGTTCGGCCAGATGATGCGTGCTCGACTGAACGCCGCCGCTGAACTCGGGCGGGTAGCCGTTGCCGCCTGCAAAGAGAACTTTCATGATCGGGCTCCTTGTCGCATCTCGTATTCCTTGCTCGGAGACAACAGGCAAAGTCCGCCGCCTCGCTTTCGACGTCAGGCAAGTTTCGGCGGCTCCAGATTGGCGAAGGGATTGGTACAGGATTGCCAGCCGGTAAATCGGATCGGGTCGTTGGGCGAACTGCGCCAGGCGTAGTCCGTCAGCATATGGAATTCGGCGACCACCCAGCGGTCGAAATGCACCAGATCTTCCCGCTTTCGCTCGGGCAGCAGGCGGCGTGCTGCGCCCAATTTGAGTTCCTCCACCAGCGTGACGGCGTCGCTTAGTTTTTCGCTTGGAAAGTTCCACGGATTCCTGTTGCGGAACGCCAGCACGAACTGCTGCAGATGCTCGATGCGGATGTTCAACTTGCCAAGGTATTTTTCCAGCGTGACGCGCACCAGATCCTCGTCCGAGAACGAGGAAACGGCGGCGTAGGCGACCCCTGTCGAAACCACTCCGCCAGCCATGACGGCCAGGGCCGAGCGTCTGGAAATCTCGATCATGCGATACCTCCTTTCACGCGATCCGGCTCGCCGCCCGCAAGGACAGCGCTGCCGCGGTCAGGCTCGGGTTGGCGCAGGAGCAGCTCGGATAGGTGCTTGTGCCGACGACGACCAGATTTCTGAGCTGGTGGTGGATCATGCCGCTGTCGATGACCGAATCGGCTGGGCCCGTACCCCTCCTCACCGTGCCCTGGACGTGAGAT
>NZ_RZRK01000643.1:0-3541 GCF_003997835.1 Mesorhizobium sp. M7A.F.Ca.CA.004.12.1.1 | reverse complement strand
ATCGGCAGGAACCAACTGATCCAGCGTCACCATCTCGAGCGCGGTCTGTTCAGGGGCGGGTCGCTTCAACATGACCCAGTGAATCAAAAACCCCCAGCAAATGCCAGGGGTTTGTCAGCAGTCTGAACGGCGCCACTTGGCGCCGTTTTTGTTCATGGAAGCCGCTGTTTTCGAGCGCTTGTGGATTTCGCTCAGTTCTTGGCCTTGTCGACCAGCTTGTTCTTGGAAATCCAGGGCATCATCGCGCGCAGCTTGGCGCCGACTTCCTCGATCTGGTGGCTGTCATTGTTGCGGCGGATGCCCTTGAAGCGGGACATGCCGGCGCGGTATTCCTGCATCCATTCCGAGGTGAATTTTCCCGTCTGGATGTCCTTCAGCACGCGCTTCATCTCGGCCTTGGTCTCGGCGGTGATGATGCGCGGACCCGAGACATATTCGCCCCATTCGGCGGTGTTCGAGATCGAGTAGTTCATGTTGGCGATGCCGCCTTCATAGATCAGGTCGACGATCAGCTTGACCTCGTGCAGGCACTCGAAATAGGCCATCTCAGGCGCGTAGCCGGCTTCCACCAGCGTCTCGAAACCGGCCCGGATCAGTTCGACCAGACCGCCGCACAGCACGACCTGCTCGCCGAACAGATCGGTCTCGCATTCCTCGCGGAAATTGGTCTCGATGATGCCCGAGCGGCCGCCGCCGACGCCGCAGGCGTAGGACAGCGCCAGGTCGAGCGCATTGCCCGAGGCATCCTGGTTGACGGCGACCAGGCACGGCACGCCGCCGCCCTTCTGGTATTCGCCGCGCACCGTGTGGCCGGGACCCTTCGGCGCGATCATGACGACGTCGACAGTCGACTTCGGTTCGATCAGGCCGAAATGCACGTTGAGGCCGTGCGCGAAGGCGATCGCCGCACCGTCGCGGATGTTCGGCGCGATCTCGTTTTTGTAGATGTCGGCCTGCAGTTCGTCCGGCGTTGCCATCATCATCAGGTCGGCCCATTTGGCGGCGTCCGCCACGCTCATCACCTTGAGCCCATCGGCCTCGACCTTCTTGGCGGTCGCCGAGCCGGCCTTGAGACCGATGGCGATTTCCTTGGCGCCGGAATCCTTGAGGTTGAGCGCATGCGCCCTGCCCTGGCTGCCGTAGCCGATGATGGCGACCTTCTTGCCCTTGATCAGATTGAGATCGGCATCACGATCGTAATAGACGCGCATTTTGTCTTCCTTCCCGTTTTATGAATCAGAGGCCCTGCGGCCCGGTTTTTGCTCCGAAAAGAGCGAGAAACTGCTGCGTCGCGCGCGCGGCATCGCCGCCGATCGCCGCCTCAGTCAATTTCAGCCGGTCGCCAAGCAGCAGACGGATCTGCACGTCGCGGGCGACCAGCCCGAAAAAGGTGCGGAACGCCGTCTCGGCATCCGCGAAATCCAAAAGTCCGGTCCGTCGGCCGGCCTCAAGCACCGGCTTCAACCGTTTGGCCAATGCGAAGCGGCCGTTCTCAAGCACCACGGCGCCGAGATTGTCCTTGCCCGAACCGGCATGGCTGACCGCCACCCGGTTGAGCGCGATCGAGGTGTCACTGGAGATCACCTTGAGCCAGTCCGAGGCGAAGCGTTCGAGACTTGCGGTCAGGGAGGCAAGATCGAGCCCCTTGCCGTCAACCGGCGCCACCCGCACTTTCGAGGCCTGCCACTGCACCGTCGCCGTCAGCAGCCCGTCACGGTCGCCGAACCATTTGTAGAGCGTTTCCTTGGAGCAGCTGGCGCGGCGCGCCACGGCGGTCATGGTCAGATGATCGCCCTCCTCGACCAGCAGCCGCAACGCCGCGTCGAGCACGGCCTTCTGCCGTTCTGTCAGCGCTTCGCTGGTGTCGATGTCGGGCACGCTGTGCAACACGCTCTTCTCTCGAAAGGTCGGGCCACCGGTCATTCCGGTATGCCGTACCGTACGTTACGGTTCGGCATATTGCGCAATCCGAGGCCGCGCGCAAGAGGGCGGGCGCAAAATATCTGCAAGTGATGCGTTGCCGCGCGACAAGCCTCGCTAATCGGAGGCTGGCGGATGGCGCAATCGTCCAAGCAGTGCGGAGACCCTGGTCAATTCATCCGCCGACAGTTTGGCGCCAACCAGTTCGGTGATCGACCGTCCGTAGACAGCCCACATCTGGCGGCGTGTCTCGCGGCCCTTGGCGGTGATGCGGATGGTCTGGCCACGACCATCATCGGCCACCGTCAGTTTCTCGACGAGCCCATCGGCCTCGAGCCGGGCCAGCAGCCGCGAAATGTTGTATTGCGCGAACAGAGTGCGCTCGATGAGCTGGAACGGCCGCAGCCCGCCCTCGCTCGCCTCAGCGAGCTCATGCAGCACGTCGTACCAGGCAAGCGGCGGCAGGCCGGCGGCCTTCAACGCTTCTTCAGCGCTTTCCATCAGTTGGCGCGAAACGCGCATCAGGCGAGCCCAGGCCTTGATGGCTTCTGGCGAAGGCGTGGCTTTCTCGGTCATGGCCAAGCATAGGCAGTAGATGCATCTGCATCAAGCTTGACGATCGATGCATGTGCATCTATATAGATGCAAATGCATTAACCTTGGAAACCTCATGGCACACAAGCTCATCCTCGTCAGCCATCACCTCTGCCCCTATGTGCAGCGCGCCGCGATTTCGCTGGCCGAAAAGGGCGTGCCGTTCGAGCGCATCGATATCGACCTGGCCAACAAACCGGATTGGTTCAAAGCGATCTCGCCGCTCGGCAAGGTGCCGCTGCTGCGCGTACAGCGAAATGGCGAGGAAACGGTGATCTTCGAATCGGCCGTCATCCTCGAATTCCTTGAAGAGACGCAAGCCAATCCCCTCCACCCTGCCGACCCCTATGCCCGCGCCCGTCATCGCGCCTGGATCGAGTTCGGTTCGGCAACCCTCAACGCCATCGGCCGGTTCTATTCAGCCTCGACCGAAGCTGGCTTCCTGGCCGAATCCAGCGCGCTGTCCGCCATGTTCGATCGCCTCGAAGCCGAGCTGGCGGACGAGCCCGGCGGACCCTGGTTCGCCAGCAGGCACTTTTCGCTGGTCGACGCCGTTTACGGTCCGGTCTTCCGCTACCTCGATGTCTTCGACCGCATCGGTGATTTCGGCATTCTGGACGGCAAACCGCTCGTCCGAGCCTGGCGCAAAGCGTTGAGTGAGCGCCCGTCGATCAGGCAAGCCGTGGCGCCGGACTATCCGCAGCGCCTGCATGCTTTTCTGCAAGCGAAGGGATCGCACCTTTCAGGCCTCATCCGGCAAAACGACCCGGCCACCGCGCTTCGGTCAGCCCGATCCGCTTGAACGGATCGATCGCGGGCAAGCGTTGGCTCGCGGCCGTCAGTTTTCGAACATGACGAAGGCGGCCCATACCCGAGGGTCCTGCGCGCCTGATATCTCGCCGTCGCGGGCATCGCGACGGGCCTGGCGCAGCGCTTCCGGATAAGTCCGCCCGGCGGCGAGATGGCCGTAGAAGCTCACCATGAAGGCAGCGGTTCCCGCATCGTCCACAGGCCAAAGGGTTAGCAA
>NZ_RZRK01000642.1:0-3582 GCF_003997835.1 Mesorhizobium sp. M7A.F.Ca.CA.004.12.1.1 | reverse complement strand
GTTCAGGAGCGGTTCGCACGTCGACTTTGGGTTGGGGACACACAGCGCAAAGGTGAGTTTGATATGAAGTCGAATCCGAAACCTACGACGGCAATTGACGCGCCGCCTCTCGCATATCGGACCGGACAAGCCGCCTGGCGACGGCTGGGGTCGCTCGGTGCGTTGCTGCTGGCTGCTCTCGGCGGTTTCCCGGCAACCCCTTCCTACGCCCAGGACATTCCGACATCGCCGTCCTTCGTCGATGATTTCAAAAGCTTCGATCGTGCGCGCTGGTATGTTTCCGACGGCTGGAACAACGGCAGCCATCAGAATTGCACCTGGTCGAAAGGCATGGTCGAACTGTCGAATAATGTGCTTTCGCTCGGCTTCGAAAAGCAGACGCTGAAGGATCGCGACTACGTCTGCGGCGAGATCCAGACCAAGCAGCGCTTCGGCTACGGCACCTATGAGGCACGGCTGAAGACCGATACCGGCTCCGGCCTTAACGCGGCGTTCTTCACCTATATCGGTCCCAGCGACAAGCAGCCCTGGGACGAGATCGACTTCGAGGTGCTGACCAAGGACACCTCCAAGGTGCAGGTCAATGCCTATATCGCGGGCAAGGGCAAGAACGAGAAGCTGGTCGACGTGCCGGGCGGCACGGAGAACGCCTTCAACGACTACGCCTTCGTCTGGCAGAAGGACAGCTTGCGATGGTACGTCAACGGCCAGCTGGTGAACACGATTACCGACCCGGCGAAGCTGCCCAGCCATGCACAGAAGATATTCTTCAGCTTTTGGGGCAGCGATACGATGAAGGGTTGGATGGGAGCGTTCGCGGATCCGGGCCGCAAGCTTTCCCTGCAGATCGAGCGGGTTGCCTTCACGGCGCTCGGCGAACCCTGTCAATTTCCGGAATCGCTGGCATGCAGTGTAAAGTAGTTGGGAAAGTCGATTTGAACCGGCGGGACCGAAAACGGTCCGCTGCCTTGCATGGGAATGAAACCGAATGAATTTGACGGTGTTTGGAATTGGCTATGTCGGCCTCGTGCAGGCTGCGGTCCTTGCCGAAGTCGGGCATCAGGTGGTGTGCGTCGACATCGACGCCGCCAAGGTCGAGCGGCTCAACCAGGGCCTGGTTCCCATTTTCGAACCCGGTTTGGAAAACCTCGTTAAGGAAAACCATGCTGCCGGCCGCATCAAGTTCACCACCGATGCCGCCGCCGCTGTCAGGCATGGCGAGATCCAGATGATCGCGGTCGGCACGCCGCCGGGCGAGGACGGCTCGGCCGATCTCAAATATGTGCTGGCCGTCGCCGAGACCATCGGCCGCGAAATGGACAAACCCAAGATCGTCGTCGGCAAGTCTACGGTGCCGGTCGGCACCTGCGAAAAGGTGAAGGCCAGGATTGCCGACACGTTGAAGAAAAGAGGCCGCGAGGACCTGGCTTTCGATGTCGCTTCGAATCCCGAGTTCCTCAAGGAGGGGTCCGCGGTCGCCGATTGCATGAAGCCGGACCGCATCATCGTCGGCACCGACAGCGAGGACACCGAGGCTGTGATGCGCGAACTCTACGCGCCGTTCAACCGCAACCACGAGAAGATGATCGTGATGGACGTGCGCAGCGCCGAATTCACCAAATATGCCGCCAACTGTATGCTGGCGACCAAGATCAGCTTCATGAACGAGATGGCCAATTTGGCCGAACAGCTCGGCGCCGACATCGAGGAGGTCCGCAAGGGCATCGGCAGCGATCCCCGAATCGGCTACCATTTCATCTATCCGGGTCTGGGTTATGGCGGTTCGTGCTTCCCCAAGGACGTGCGGGCGCTGATCAAGACCGCCGAAGGCGTCAAATTCGACGCCAAGCTGCTGCGTGCCGTCGAGGAGCGCAACAACGCACAGAAATCGGTTCTCTTCGACAAGGTGGACCGCTATTTCAAGGGCAACCTCAAAGGCAAGACCTTTGCGCTCTGGGGCCTGGCCTTCAAGCCCAACACCGACGACATGCGTGAGGCGCCGGCGCGCGTCCTGATGGAAGCGCTCTGGAAGGCCGGCGCCAATGTGCAGGCCTATGATCCCGAGGCGATGCAGGAATGCCAGGCCATCTACGGGCTGCGCGACGACCTGCTTCTGTGCGGCACCAAGGAGGCGGCGCTGCGCGGTGCCGATGCGCTGCTGATCGCCACGGAATGGAAGAGCTTTCGCGCGCCGTCTTTCGACGCTGTGAAGGATGCGCTGATTACGCCGGTCATCTTCGACGGCCGCAACCTCTATGACCCCAAGGTCATCGCCCGCCACGGCATCGAATATCACTCGATCGGCAGAATGGCGGCATGAGACCAGGCCCTGGCAGACGGATGCAAGACCGGTCCGCACATGGCCTGCGGGCGCTGGGACTGAGCGCGTATTTCTGTGTGGAGTTGTAGCCGATGGTGCTGGACGTAAAGCCGGAGCAAATCACCAAGGATCATTTCGATCTCGTAGCGATCGGTTCCGGCTTCGGTTCGGCCTTCTTCCTGCACGAGTTCGCCAAGCGCCGAAAGGCACGCATTCTGGTGCTGGAGTGGGGGCGCCACAACACCCATGAATGGCAGCTCGAGCAGAACGTCAACACCGACATCGAAGACGAAACGACCTATAAGACCAATTCCAACAAGCCGTGGAACTACACGATCGGACTGGGTGGCGGGACGAACTGCTGGTTCGCGCAGACGCCAAGATTTCATCCCAATGATTTCCGGCTGAAAAGCACCTACGGTATCGGCAATGACTGGCCGATCAGCTATGACGACGTCGAGCCGTTCTATTGCGACGCGGAAGACATCATGTCGATCTCCGGCGATCCCGACATGGCGGCGATGCTGCCCCGCTCGAAGCCGTTTCCGCAACCGCCGCATCGCATGTCGACACCGGACAGGATGATGAAGGCGGCGCAGCCCGGCCAGCACTTTGTCATGCCAACCGCGCGGGCGCGGCTGCCGACATCACAACGCACCTCGTGCTGTGCCAATCTGCGTTGCTGGCTGTGCCCGGTCGACGCCAAATTCACCGTCAACAACGGGTTGATGCACGTCTTCGAGCATCCCGACGTCTCGGTCTGCCTCGGTGCGGAAGTCCGCCGGCTCGATCACGTCGGCGGCGCTGTCCGTTCGGTCACGTTCCGCCATGACGGCAAGGAATACCAGGTCAGCGGCGATCTCTTCATTCTCGGCGCCAATGCCATCCAGAGCGCGGCGATCATGCTGCGATCCGGCCTGGGCGGCGAATTCGTCGGCAGCGGCCTGCATGAATCCTACGGCTGGAATTTCGAGGTCTATCTAGACGGCGTCGACAATTTCGACGGCAGCACCATCACCACCGGCCTGAATTTCGGCCTCTATGATGGTCCTCACCGATCGGAGCATGCGGCGGCACTGGTCTATTTCGAGAACCGCTGGCAGCACGGACTGCGTGCCGAAAAAGGGCGGCTACGCCAGGCGCTGCCGCTTGTCGTGGTCACCGAGGACTTGCTCGATCCCGAGAACTTCGTCACGCTTGACGAGGATGAGAATGCCTTCGTCAGCTTCAAGGCGCCATCGGACTATGCGGCGCAGGGCATG
>NZ_RZRK01000641.1:0-3588 GCF_003997835.1 Mesorhizobium sp. M7A.F.Ca.CA.004.12.1.1 | reverse complement strand
TATCAGGGCTTTGGCGATGGCCTCGAGGCCGATGCCCTCGGCTTGCGCCTGCTGGCGGCAAAAATTCCGGAAATGGTCGTCGCCTCGAGCTGCTCGAAGAATTTTGCTGTCTACCGCGACCGCGTCGGCGCGGCGATGATCCTGGCCAGGGACGGCGCACAGGCGGATGTGGCGATGAGCCAGATGCTGTCGGCGGCGCGCGCCATGTATTCGATGCCGCCGGACCACGGTGCGGCGGCCGTGCGCATCGTGCTCGAAGATGCCGCCTTGCGCGCCGACTGGGAAGCCGAACTTGAAGAGATGCGGCTGCGCATGCTCAGGCTACGCGTGCAGTTCGCCGAGGCGCTGCGCCGGCAGTCGAATTCCGACCGTTTCGATTTCGTCGCCAGCCATCGCGGCATGTTCTCCCGCCTTGGGCTCACGGAAGCGCAGGTCGAGCGACTGCGTGCCGAGCACGGCGTCTACATGGTCGGCGACAGCCGCATCAATGTCGCCGGCCTGCCCGAGGACGGCATGGACGAACTCGCCAAGGCGATCGTTTCGGTTCTTGATTGACGCGGCTTGTCTGTGGACAAGGCTTCCGCGCCGGCTGACAGCGTTAGCCGCGCGGCCGGTCGCGGGATAGCATCCGATAGACTGTTTTGACGCAATTCCGGACAGAAAACCGTTTCACACTTTTCCTGGAATAGCTCTAGATGACGCCATCGAAAGACATTTCGCGCCTGATCGAGATCATGGCGGCGCTACGGGCGCCGAAGACCGGCTGTCCCTGGGACATCGAACAGGATTTCTCGACCATCGCGCCCTACACGATTGAGGAAGCCTATGAGGTGGCGGACGCCATCGCGCGCGGCGACCTTGACGATCTGCGCGACGAGCTCGGCGACCTTCTGCTGCAGGTTGTCTATCACGCGCAGATGGCCGAGGAGGCCGGTGAATTCGCCTTCCCGGATGTGGTGCAAGCCATCACGACGAAGATGATCCGCCGCCATCCGCATGTCTTCGGCGACGAGAAAGCCCGCAACGCCGGCATGGCCAAGGGCATGTGGGAAGAGATCAAGGCCGAAGAGAAGGCGGAGAAACGAAGCGCCCGCCTCGCGCGTGGTCTCGATCCCGAAGACAACGGCAAGGGGTTTCTGGACAGCGTGCCGGTCGCCCTGCCCGCACTGACCCGGGCGCTGAAACTTCAGGAGAAGGCCGCCCGCGTCGGTTTCGACTGGAGCGAGGCGGCGCCCATCCTCGACAAGATCGAGGAAGAGATCGGCGAATTGCGCGAGGCGCTGGCAAAGGGCGACACCGCCTCGATCAAGGACGAGTTCGGCGACATGCTGTTTGCCGTCGTCAATCTCGGCCGTCATCTCAAGCTCGATTCCGAAGCAGCGCTGAGCGGCACCAACGAAAAATTCCGCTCGCGCTTCCACTATGTCGAACAAGCTCTGGAAAAATCCGGCAGCACGCTGGAAAAGGCTGATCTGGCCGAGATGGAAGCGCTCTGGCAGGAAGCAAAGACCGCGAAGTAATCTCTCTTTCGGGCAATTCCGGACGGAAAACCGCTATACACTTTTTCCTGGAATTGCTCCGGATTACCCGTTGTTTTTACGACGCAATCTGCTTTCGATCTCTTCGCGGGCGCTTTGCGTGGCCTTGAGCGAGATGGTGGCGCTGCCGTCATCATTGTCGCTTCGCGAAACGACATCGCCATTGCGGTAAAGCCAGTCGACAAGGCCGAACTGGGCCGGCTCGATCGTCACGGTGAGGTCTTCGAGTTCGCCCGCCATCCGTGTTTCGATGATCGCCTTCAGCGCATCGATGCCCTCGCCGGTCACCGCCGACACCGCAATCGGCGGCGCCTTGTTGGCGTCGGCGCCGTCTGCAAGCAGCCGGGTCCGGTTGCCTTCGTCGAGCCGGTCGATCTTGTTCCACACTTCTATCACGCGCTTGGCGTCGCCGGCGTCGACACCGAGGTCGGCCAGGATGCGCTCGACATCTTCCGCTTGTGCAGCAGTGTCCGGATCGGAAATGTCGCGCAGATGAAGCACAAGATCGGCCTCGACCACCTCTTCCAGGGTGGCGCGGAAAGCCGCGATCAGATGCGTCGGCAGGTCCGAAATGAAGCCGACCGTATCGGAGAGGATGATCGGCGTGCCATGTGGGAGGCGCACGCGGCGCAGCGTCGGGTCGAGCGTGGCGAACAGCATGTCCTGCGCCAGCACATCCGCCCCGGTCAGCCGGTTGAACAGCGTCGACTTGCCGGCATTGGTGTAGCCGACGATCGCCACCACCGGGAACGGCACCTTCCTGCGCTTGGCGCGGTGCAGGTCGCGCGTGCGCCGCACCGTTTCCAGCTCCTGCTTCAGCTTGATGATCTTTTCCTGCAGCTGCCGCCGGTCGGATTCGATCTGCGTTTCGCCGGGGCCCCCGAGGAAGCCGGCGCCGCCGCGCTGGCGCTCCAGATGGGTCCAGCTGCGCACGAGGCGGCCCTTCTGGTAGTTGAGATGGGCGAGTTCGACCTGCAGCGTGCCTTCCTTGGTGCGTGCGCGCTCGCCGAAGATCTCAAGAATCAGCCCGGTGCGGTCCAGCACCTTGGCGTTCAGCTCTTTTTCGAGATTGCGCTGCTGCACCGGGGTCAGCGGATGGTCGACGACGACCACTTCCGCATGTCCCTCTTTGACGATTTCCGCGAACTCCGCAACCTTGCCGCTGCCGAGCAGCGTCGCCGGGCGCGGATCGTTGACGGTCACCACCGCAGTGTGGATCAGATCCAGGTTGATGGCGCGGGCAAGGCCGACGGCCTCGTCGTGGCGAGCATCAGCCGAACGCATCAGCCGAGGACGGTTGGTCTCGTCGTCGTTGCGCTGGTGGCGGGTAAGGACGGGCACAATGACAACAGCCCGGGTCGGGCCCTTGGCTTCCGTCCCGGGATGATGCGTTGGTTTCCCGCGAACGGTGGCGTCCGCGTCTTTCTCACGTGCCAATCAGGCGCCCTGGCTTTCCTCGCCATCGAACATCTGAACCGGCTGGCTCGGCATGATCGTGGAAATGGCGTGCTTGTAGACGAGCTGGGAGTGACCGTCACGGCGCAGCAGGACACAGAAATTGTCGAACGAAGTGACCACGCCGGTCAGCTTGACGCCGTTGATAAGGAAGATGGTGAGCGGGTTCTTGCTCTTGCGAACTGAATTCAGGAACAGGTCCTGAAGGTTTTGCGATCGTTCCGCCATTGTTCTTGTCTTTCGCCGATCCCCTTCGGTTTGCAAGCCAATGCGCCAAATTAACGGGCGCATGTCAAGCTCGCAAACACCGTCTTGTCGTCAGTAACGACAAGCAGAACGAGATATATTGATGTTCATTCCACCTGTGCGGTTATCAGGCTGGACTTTTTTCCGCAATGTCAAAAAAGGCCTGCCGCAAGGAAAGTGTTATTGAGCCGGGGTGCCCATTGGCGACCGTATCGCCGTCGATAGCCACCACCGGCATGGCGAGTGTCGTTGCGGAGCTGATGAACGCCTCGCGTGCCGCCTTGGCCTCGGCGACGGAAAAGCCGCGCTCCTCGATCTTCAGGCCGAGCTTGGCCGCCACTTCGAACAT